>QNFD01000046.1 GCA_003645435.1 Gammaproteobacteria bacterium
CGTCCGCTCCGCGAAAACAGGCGCGTAATATTCCCGTCTGGTCGGGCCATAACAGGCCAGTGTCACCATTGAATAGATCGAGTTCGTAGTCATTCGCGGTAATTAGTATTGGTTTACCGGGATAATCTTCCGCGGCTGTTGCCTGTGGTCCCTGCAGGCGTTGGCTAATCAAACGATTCATTTCATCTACGCCGAAGGGGCCCGAACGAATCGCGCATAAAACACGGGTACGATCAAATCTATCCATAGCCTGGTTTACATCGGCACTTTCCAGCACCGGTCGGTACAGCGAGAGTATCCATTCGAGTAGATCGGCCTGCAGCGAATTACCAGTCGGCGAATGCAAGCTCACCAATGAATCCGGGGCCTGCAATAAATCGATGGCTGCATGACTCTGTCCCCGATTAACCAGGACTGCGAGCTGACCGATACCACTGTCCTCGCTGAAGCGATAGCTTTGTGTTAAAAGAGCGACAGAATCCGATATTGGCAAGGGGCTTGTAGCGCGGGGAATTTTATCCGCGGGTTTGTCTAGTAACGACGCCAGATGATCAACCAGCAAATCCGAGTAACCGATTGCCTGACCATGCCCGGTGATATCACCGAGTACATTGCCGGCGGCAACCGAGGCGAGCTGGTCGCGATCACCGAGTAATATAATTCGAGCCTGTGCAGGCAGTGCATCGAATAAGCGATAAGCCAGGGTCAGATCGAGCATCGAGGCTTCATCGATGACCAGGCAGTCAACCACCAGCGGGTTTTGACTCGAATGATGGAAGCGGTGATTTCTGTATCCCAGCAGGCGATGAATGGTACTGGCTTGCTGCGGCATTAGTTCCCGGGTCTCTGGATCGAGGAGGTTATCATCGATTCGGCGTCGAATCGACTCCATCATTCGTGCCGCGGCCTTGCCGGTTGGGGCCGCGAGTTTGATCCGCATTTCCGGCTGCTGCGTCAACAACATGGCAAGCACTTTTATTACGGTGGTGGTTTTGCCGGTTCCAGGTCCGCCCGAAATGGCGACGAATGGACGACTGGCGGCGAGTGCGACAGCCAGCATTTGCGGGTCTGGAGCCTGCTGCTCATGACTATGCGGGAATAGCCGTTTAAGCTGCTGCGCTAATCCTGGGACATCTATATCCGGCAAAAGCAGCAGGCGCGAGGTAATAGCATCGGCAATCCTGCTTTCATATTGCCAGTAGCGATTTAGATACAACCGATGCTGCTCCAGTATCAGGGGCGTTGCTTCACCCGGGGTGCCAACACAGGGGCTATCGAGTAAGCACCGGCGCCATTGTTCGAGATCAATACCATGAGGCATATCCTGTCGAGATACTCTTTCAGAACTGAACAGAGGTCGATCAAGATACTGGTTCATATCGATGCAAACATCACCAGACTGGTTATTTTCACTCACCAGTGCCGCGCTATAAGATAACAGGCTGTCCATTTTGTCAGCGGATTGCTCGGCTATAAACTCGGCGAAAAAATAACTTAGCGCCGAGATATCGCCCTGATTGACCAACCTTTTCAGTAAAGACATCATTGCTCACCACGCCTTGCCGTTGATGTTGACATTAAGAGGTCCAGCTGTTGCAGGACACCGTAGTCGGGCAGGTCAAAAAAGACGCCATAGCGGCTACCGTGTTGGGGGCGCATGGCTCGAATAAACAGGTAATAAACCCCGCCAAAATGATGTTCGTACGCATAACCTGGAAGCCTTTGCGTCAGGTAGCGGTGCAGGGCAACCGAATAGAGCAGGTACTGCAGATCATAGCGACGGTCATAAATTGCGGCCTGTAGTTTATCGGCCGTATAGTCCTGCAGGCTGGCGCCGAGGAAATTGCTTTTATAGTCAGCCAGGTAATATTTGCCGTGATGCTCGAATACGAGGTCGATGACACCGGTGATCAGGCCACTAAAATTGTTGACCGTGACCGGCGCCAGGGCGGGGCCGGCAATACCCTGGAGAAAAGCATTCAGCTTCCCTATATCGAGTTCATCGAGTGCAAAATCAAACGCTAACTCGTTCAGCCGTTGCTTCGTTGACAGTGCCGATAGTGTCAGGCCGGTTTCGTTTATCGGGCTGTGCATCAGGGTTTCCATCCATCCGCTCAGGGTGTTCGTATAATCATTTGAATCGAGCCCGAACCTGGGTGTCAGGCGCGGCAGCAAATCGGCACACTGAATTTGAATATCCTGCTGAAAATCAAGATGCTCGAGCACCTCGTGAAGCAACAGGCCGACATGACTGCCGGCGGGGAAATCCAGAATAGAATCTTCGCCGCTGCGCGCGCTGCCGCCGTGAGCAGCCTGGTGGATATCCCGGGTTAAACCACTGAAGCTGCTGATACGCCAGTTATTCGCAAGTACGGCATTCAAACTGGCGGCTTCTAGGATCGGTTCGAGTCCGACGGCGACATCGAAATTTTGTCCATCGGCCGTTTGCGGTAATGGAATGATTTCGATCGATTCTTCACTCGCCTCGGCGAGGGCATAAAGATCACGCCCAACATCATCGGCATGGTCAAAGGCCCAGGGCAGGTTGCAGTCGAGATCATCGGGATTTTGGCGAGCGTGAAGCAGGTAGCCGAGCGCGGTTTTTGCGGGACGACCAGACATTTTACCGTCACCAACATCGCCCCATGCCAGGTAAACCCTGGCGCGGGCACGGGTGATTGCGACATAGGCCAGACGGATGTCTTCGGCCAGGCGTTCTTTTTCTGTGATAAAAGAATGCTGGGCATGTTGGTCGGAGCCAAGGTCGATCACCGGATTGTATTGCGCATCATGAAAACGCAGAATCGAATCGGGTTTTACGTCTGCGGGCCTGCAGGTCCAGAGGAAAGGTGCGAACACCACCGAATACTCAAGCCCCTTGGCCTTGTGGATAGTAACGATCTTGACCAGGTCTTCGTCGCTCTCGAGGCGTAATTCGGTTGCATCTGTAGCTGGCTCGTTTACCTGGTTTCGATACCAGGCCAACAGGGAATCAAAACCAGCGCTGACTCGCGACTGCTGCTGGCAGAGCTCGGCGAGGTGGAGTAAGTTGGTCAGACTTCTCTCGGCAAATTCGGAGCCGGCGATTCTCTCGGCAATTTCCAGTACCTGCAATAGCTGTTGAAACATGGCGATGAAACCTTTTTGTAGCCAGACCTGGTGTAGGTCACGAATTTTTTCACACCAGTCCTGCCAGGCGTTTTCATCATCGTTAATGCTGGCTATCTGAAGGTAATTAAGGCTTAGCAGCGGGCTTGCCAGCGAGGTATGCAGCAATTGGCGGTCGCTAAACTGGTTTATCGCCAACAACAGATCGTAGAGCCCTTGCGCTTCAACACTGCCAAAAACCTTGTCCTTGCCAATCGTAACCGCGGAGATGCCCCGTGCTGACAAGGCAGCGCGCAGGTTGTTGCCTTCCATCGCGGTACGCACCAGGATTGCTATGTCGCCACTGACCAGGGGCCGGGACCCCAGGGTAATGCTGTTATCCCGGCCGCCTGCAATCAATCGCGCAATTTCGTTAGCGGTAGCTTCGTTGATCCAGCGATAAACCTGCTTCTTGCTTTCGGTTTTACCATGCTGATTTTGGGGGATTGACCAGATCGTTAAAGGCGTAACCGTGCTGCCGTCTTGCAGTAAGGGTTGCGGTGGTTTGTTTAAAGCAGACGCAACCGACAGGTAATCAATCGCATCAGCGTAGATGAATGGAGCGGCCCGATGCGTGAAAATTTTATTCACCGCGTTGACCAGGCTAGCTTCTGAGCGCCAGTTGGTTAGTAATGAATAATGCTCTACCGATGGTTCCTGCTTGGCCTTTATATAGGTATATATATCACCGCCCCGAAAACTGTAAATAGCCTGTTTTGGATCTCCAATCAGGGTCAGACTGATATTCTCCTGGTGCAAATACAGGTTTTTGAAAATGCCGTACTGAATTGCGTCGGTATCCTGGAACTCGTCGATCATCGCTACCGGAAAACGGCTCCGCAACTGTTGTCCGAGCGCCTGACCAGTAGCGCCATTTAGTGCTTCATATAATAAAGAAAGCTGATCCTGGAAAGCGATGCTGCGGCTTTGTTGCTTGACGCTGCGCACCTGGTCGCGGGCGAAGCTACTCGCCTCGAGCAATGCGCGCACCCTGAATCTCGATCTAAGCACATCGATGTCATCGAGTATGTGTTGGGCGTGTACAAAAAATCCTTTTTCCAGCTCGGGGTCGCTGCCTCGCTTTGCCGGGGTTGATTCACGCAACAAAGCCGTGCTGCCCAGATAGTGAAGTGAATCTGGAATGACCAGCAATCGATCGGAATCGAAGTAGTTGTTGCATAGGTCAAAATATTCAAACAGATTGTCCTTGTGGTAAGGTAGTTTTTTACTACGGCTGAGCGCTTTGGAATTTAGCAGCAGCTCCTGAATCTCCTCTTTATTATCCTGCCAGGCGACCGCGAGGCCCGCTAATTGCCCTTCGAGTTGCCGCCAGGACTGGAACAGGGCGGGGAGATCCTCGTTTACATTTGGCAATAGAGTTGGTTCATACTCAGCCCGGAGACTGGCCTGCGCAGCAAGTAAATTCGGCAGACTGCCCAGGCAGGATTGAAACAAATGCCAGTCGATAGGGTTAAGCTCATAACTTTGAAGACGCCACCAGTCTTTTAATGCACTCTCCCATAAGGCCAGGTCATCGTTCAGTAAAATAGCATCGAAGGGCTGGCCACTGGAGAGGGCATGGTCGGTCAAGGCGCGTTGACAGAACCCATGGATGGTAAAAATCGCGGCCTCGTCCATGCAGCGAAGAGCGAGCTGCAAGCGTTTAATTTGTTGTTGTTGAGTCCCGCTATCAAGATTCTGCCATAGCGTCAGCAGTGATGACAGAAATTCATCACTGTTTTGCGCCTGTAAACTTAGCAATTGCATGGCATCGTGAATACGACTGCGGATACGACCCCTCAACTCCTCGGTAGCGGCATTGGTGAAAGTGACTACCAGGATTTCAGCGGGACTTCGACCTTCAATTATATGTCGTAGGTAAAGATTGGTAATGGTATAGGTTTTGCCGGTGCCGGCACTGGCTTCAATGAGTTTGACCCCATTAAGCGGCAGCTTCAGGGTTAGCTCCGCATCGAGTACTACTGGTGGAGCCGGACCATTCATGTATTAATCACCAGTTCAAGGGCTCCCGCGTAAAGACGTTGCGCACAGGCATCAAATTCCGGGCTCAAAAAAGGCTCCGGCATGCTGCCGCGCATCGCCAGTTTGACGTAAGGATTATCCCGGTCACCCGGAAAGCCGCGATAGTCATCCCCATGCCAGCCCCTGCTTGCAGCCTTCGCTGCCTTGTCAGCATCGTACTCGCTGGCCCAGGCATAGCTGGCCAGCGGAAACACCGGTAAAGGGTAAGCCAGACCCTCGTTATAGAGGTTGATATAATCAAGTAATTGACTGGCGGCGTCGCCCGGGTCGAGCGCTGCAAAGCGTGAGCTATGATCACGGCTGATCAACAGGCTCGAATCCTGATCATTGAGTTGGTCGCTTGCGCAAAGTGCGAGATGGTCGATCCACAGGGCGAGCAAGTGTTTGCCTTTCAATGCGCTGCTGTTGAAGTGCATCAAACCTTTGCCAGGGTAGTAGTGGCCAGGTTGTCCGATTAAGCGATAATCGTTTTCGAGCCGGCAGTCGATCACGAGGGAGGTACTGGTAACACCGGCATATTCCCGAAGCGGTACTAACAAGTCTACCAGTTCAGTTTGAATGTCTTCAAAACTGGCCATTGCGGCATGGCCGTGGGGCAGCCAGCCCTCGGCCCGTAATACCCCCGATGATG
Source organism: Gammaproteobacteria bacterium (assembly GCA_003645435.1). Next base: position 5,822 of record QNFD01000046.1, read on the forward strand.
TTTCATGACCCTGGAGTAAATCAACCGCAATACGTTGTTTTATGGTCCATTTTTCGAGCGCATCGAGGCTAAATGATTCTTCATCTTCATCATCCAGTTGTGAGCCGAGCCAGAGCTTAAGCCTTCTATTAAAGAAGAATTTTAACGGGTCGGTCAAGAAACCACGCAGTTCATCGAGCGTGATAATGCGCTCTTCCCCCGGGTTTCGGTCGAGTGGCTGGTTTGGCCAGTGGGTGTTGTCCGTGGGCGGAATGGCCTGGCGAATGCGATTCGCAACCTCGCACCAGTAACTGTCGTAACTACGGGCCTGCGGGTAATAATTGTTCGCTGAAAATGCCTGCATTGGATGCCGGATGGTCAGGCGTTGGGAGAGGCTTTGACCGGCATCTGGATTAGGCTGGAACTCGTCGTCGACAAAGTCGAGTAACTCTCGCAGCAGCACCGAAGGTTGGCATTCGCTGTTGTCTTTCAGGCTTCGGCCGCTATAACTGATATACAACGACTGACGCGCGCACAACAGGGTTTCAAGCATCAGGTATCGATCCTGGTCTCCCCTGGTCGGGTCGCCGGGACGCCAGTTTCCCGCCATTCGATCAAACTCGATGTGATTTTCACGGCGTGGAAAGACGCTGTCATTCATCCCCAACAGGCAAATCACGCGAAACGGCAGGCTGCGCATAGGACGCATGCCGCAGAAGGTAACGCCACCGGAGAACAGGCGACCGTGTAATTCCTGGCTGGAAAGCTGCTGCTCCATCCAGTGCAGCAGTAAGGCCGGTGAGATGGTCGCTTTTTCCGCCAGACTGAGGTCGTCTACGGCGTCACGAATCTGTTGTAGGCGCCCTTCTTGCCGGCCAGTTTCCTTAAAGAAATCATCAAGCATGCGATTCAGTCGGCTTTGCCATTCGTCGGCGCTGCAGGCTGAGTCGAGATGCTCGTGCCAGTATTGCAGGGATTCAAACAATAACCAGAATTTACCCAGGCTCTGAGCGCGATTGCCATCGACATGCGCTATCGGTGCTATCTCATGCCAGAATTCGACTTCAGCAAAGGCATAACCGGCAAGTATCCGCTGTTTTGCCTGGTGCCAGGTGTTTTCTTCGATTGGTGGTAGTCCGAGCGCAGTTTTGTGGTCCCGGTCGATGCCCCAGCGCACACGGGAAATTTCCAGAATGGAGTGAATGTCATCGAGGGCGCGATCATCTATATCGAAGCGATTGCGAATCTCATCGATATCGAGATAAGCCATTACCTCGGAATGGGAAAAACGACTACCCGGTAATTTGAGCAGTTGCAGAAAGGTCTTTACCAGCGGGTGCTCATCGGCGAGCGAAATATCCGACAGGTTCCAGGGCAGGGTCGGACGCCTTTCGTCAGGCCGAAACACGGCCTCGATATAAGGGGCATAACTGCTGATTTCAGGAATCATCACGAGGATATCTTCAGGGTTCAGGCTCGGGTCCCGGTCAATCATCGCCAGTAGCTGGTCGTGCAGAACCTGGCATTCGCGCATCGGGCTATGACAGATGTGAATAGTCAGCGAATCATCGACGTCTACGGCATCGGTATTCGACTCGAGGTCAAATATAGTTTGCTGGATGCCCTGCAGGAGACTCGAGTTCCCCGGCGCCTGATAAGATTCCCAGTCGCTCGCCGGTAAGCTGTCGTTGTCGAGTAATAAGTCCTGCAGCGCCTGTCCCTGGCGTCCCCAGGAGGCCAGCAGGTCGTTGCCGGTATCGAAATACTCGGCCTGTTGTGGATTTTCCAGCCGCATCCGAGATAGAGATTTCTTGTTTCGAAGATCGGCCCAATACTGGTCGGTGGGACTGTGCTGGTAGAGTGTGATTTCAGTATGTGTCGCAAGCGCATGGATCACTTCGATCAGTAACGGCGGCAGACTGGAAAGTGCAAACAGGCTAACGCGTTCGGGTAGCAGTCCGGCATCTAAACTGGAATTAAGGCGCTCGATAAGTTGGCCAAGCACGACTACTCGATGGTTTTGCGGCGCATCGGCAATCAAGGATCGCCATAATTCAGCCTGCCAGTCATCGCCGCCGCCTGCCGACCAGTCGCGAATCATGTCAGGCCGATAAAGCTGGTAGCGATCAAAAACAGCGGCGATTCGACTGGCCAGTTGCCAACGCTTAACAGACTGATCGTCTCCCCGCAGGTAGCGTTGAAGGGGAACGAATGCCGGTTCTGTCAGCAGGTCCGGCAACAAATTAAAAATTTTCCAGCTCGTCTGTTCGCACTGCAACGGATCCTGTAAAGGCACCTGATCCAGTATCGACGCTGCCTGTTGCCAGACCCAGCTAGCCGGTAATGGGTAGCTGATATTAGCCGCAATACCCTGTTGCCGGGCAATTTGCAGGTTAAGCCAGCGCGCCATTGCGTAGGTCGGTACTACGATGATTTCCTCTACGAACGGGTCAGCCGGCAAGCTTTCGCCTAAACGCAGGCACAGATTTTCCTGCAGCGTTTCAACGCGATTGGAACTAAGGATGGATAATGCCATTGCTTAAGATATATTTCCCTTCGTGGTCGAGTAATTTAGTTTTGCGTTATTATAAACCTGTCGTGGCTCGTTAGATGAGCTAGTATTCTTCTAACCGTGGATGATTGCTCGATAATCATTTATCATTGGCCTACGAAATCAAACGGCCAGTATTTGTTTTATACCCGATTTTTTGCCATTACTACGATGAACAAACCTCCCGAGAATGGTGACCGTCGAACATTCGACGATACCGAGTATATTTATTATTATGATTACTGGATTCGCTATTACGCGCCACTGGAAGATTCACTGGCGAATCGTAAACGTTTAATCGATAGCCTCACACGCCGCGCATTCCATCATACCGAGGCCGGAATTAATACCCCGGGACGTAGCCTTGAACAGGCACGCGCTGCCTACCAGGCACAAACCAACCCCGAACGTAAGCGGATCAACGCGGCTATGCTTGCCGGCGCTTTATTTAACCGCGCAACCGATTTGTTTACCTCGATTGTTGATCTTGCCGAACTCGGCGTCAAGGTCAGTAAAGACAATGAACTAATGCGCGAATGCAGCGACAGTTTTCGTGAAGCACTGGACCTGGGCCAGCAAGTCAAACATCACAGTGGCTGTGAAGGTATCGATGAAATCTGGGGTGAGCCTTTTAAGGCCTTCACGATGTCACCGGCCGAATTCTATAAATCGCGATTCATCAAGATTGCGCAGAGTATGCGTGATATCGACAGGGTCGGCGATTGCATGATCGAGACCTTCGGCGCGAGCAGCTTTTTCACCGGGGTGAGCGATTCGATCCTGGCTTATACTGCAGTCGCCAAGCGGGTTTCAGATACGATGAAGAAAGACCCGATAATATTTCAGATCTGGCCGGAGTTCGTAGCCCTGGCGGAAGAGCTCGACGGCTATGTCCCAAAGTTGCCGGAAGATACGGAGCAAATAATACAGATGAAGATTGGGCAGGGCATGGCGCTACTGCGCGAGGGAAAACGTCTGATTGGTTATATCGCCGGTGCGCGTGTACCCATGCCGTTAAGCACGGAGCGATATTTTGAAAAATGTAAGCAGTACCAGGCTCCCTAAATTCATTAAGCGAATGGAATAATTCATGGCGAAAAACAAAGATCGAAGCAACCCGAATATCCACAAACTCTGGCCAACAACTATCCTGTCGAAGCGCTTTGCCCATCATCAAAAAGTTAACCCGGCATTACTTGAATTATTTTACCAGCATCGGGACAGGGAGCAGCGCACTCCGAATCAGGCTTATGCCAGCCGTGACGATTTACTTAATCAGTATCCGACGCATACCGAACTCGAAGAACTGGCCGACTTTATCCGCGCCGGAATTTTCGAGGTGGCGCGGGATGCCAATGCTGATTACTGGAAGGCTAGCGACCAGGTTAAAATTAACCTCACCGGGCTCTGGTTCCAGATTTCCAATGGCTACAATTTCCACGAAACGCATGTGCATGGGAATTGCTCCTGGTCGGGGGTTTACTATGTGCAGGCGGGGAATTCGAGTTCCTCGCCTGAATCACACAAGGGTAAACAACCCAATGGAATCACGCGTTTCTACGGTCCCAGCATGGAATACATGGCCGGCGGGCATGGCGACTACGGAAATTTTTATCTGCACGATAGCAGCTGGGATTCGTATCCGCAGGATGGCAAGCTTTGCGTATTTCCATCGTACTTAAAACACATGGTGTTTCCTTACAATGGCGCCGAAGACCGCGTCATTGTTTCATTCCATGCCCAGGTGTTTAACAGTAAGGGCGGTATGAGTTATGACTACGATATGACTAACTGACAGGCCCCTTGCAAAATATGCAATCCCGGGTCCGGGGAAAGGTTTAACGAAACCGGCTGTATACCGGTTTCGTCGAACACAGTAAATTATTTCAGAACCGGCATCGAAAACTCGGCGTCCAGGCCTTTTTCCTGCCAGCGCGAGGTCACGGTTTTTACCTTGGTATAAAAACGCATCGCTTCCATACCGTACTGGTTATGATCGCCAAACGATGACGACTTCCAGCCACCAAAGCTGTGGAATGCCAGCGGCACCGGTATCGGCACGTTGATACCTACCATACCGACCTCAACCTTGTCGGCGAAAGTGCGCGCGGCAGAGCCATTCCTGGTGAAAATCGAAGTGCCATTTCCGTAAGGATGATCGGTTGCCAGCGCCATGCCCTCATCGAATGAAGCCGAGCGCATAATTTGTAACACCGGGCCGAAGATTTCTTCCTGGTAAGACTGCATATCAGGTTTAACCTGGTCGATCAGTGAACCACCGAGAAAGTAACCATTCTCGTTTCCATCGCAGACAAAATCACGGCCATCGACAACCAGCTTGGAACCCTCGTCCTGCGCCATCTGGATATAGCCCATCACCTTTTCACGATGTTCTTTGGTGACCAGTGGGCCCATTTCGAGTCCGGTATCGAGACTTGGACCTATACGTAATGCTTCAACGCGAGGTTTGAGGATGTCGATTAACTTGTCCGCAACCTCATCACCAACACAGACGCCAACCGAGATCGCCATGCAGCGCTCGCCAGCCGAACCGTAGGCAGCCCCCATGAGCGCGTTGGCAACGTCTTCGAGGTCGGCATCGGGCAGAATTAACATATGGTTCTTGGCACCACCCATGGCCTGGCAACGTTTACCATTTGCCGTTGCAGTGGCGTAAACATACTGTGCAATCGGGGTCGAGCCGACAAAGCTGACGGCCTTGACTCTTTCATCGTTGAGCAGGGTATCGACCGCTTCCTTGTCACCGTTGATAACATTGAAAATACCAGGAGGACCACCGGCTTCGATAAACAGTTCTGCCATGCGCAGCGGGCAGGACGGATCTTTTTCAGACGGTTTTAAGACGACGGCATTACCGGTAACTATCGCCATGCTGACCATCCATAACGGAATCATAGCCGGGAAATTAAAAGGCGTGATGCCGGCGACGACTCCCAGCGGTTTACGCATGGAGTAGATATCAATGCCGCGTCCGACATTGTCGGAGAATTCGCCTTTTTGCTGATGCGGCGCACCACAGGCAAATTCGGCTACCTCGATACCGCGTAACACCGAGCCCATCGCATCTTCGATTACTTTGCCATGTTCTTTGGAAACCAGTTCAGCGAGCTCGTGCTGGTGTTCGTACAACAGGTGTACAAATTTTGTCATTACCCGTGAACGTTGCAATACCGAGGTAGCCGCCCACCCCGGGAATGCTTCCTGGGCAGCGGCGATCGCGACTTCAACTTCTGATTTAGAGGCAAGCGGCACCTCGGA
>QNFD01000047.1 GCA_003645435.1 Gammaproteobacteria bacterium
CCGGGCGGTGAAATGGTCGAACGCGCCGCGGTAGGGCGCTTTATCGGCGTTGGCCTCGAACTCGGCGGTAAGGATCCGGCCTATGTGCGTAAGGATGCCAATTTGCAACACGCGATTGAAACCATCACCGACGGCGCAATTTTCAACACCGGGCAATCCTGCTGTGGAATCGAACGTGTCTACGTCGATGAATCGGTATTTGATGAATTTGTCGAGGGCGTCGTCGCATTGGCGAATAGCTATAAGCTCGGTCGCCCGGATGATCCCGACACTAACCTCGGACCCCTGGTCAAGGCCGGCGCCGCGGAATTTGTGCGTGGCCAGATCGACGAGGCAGTCGCGGCTGGTGCCAAAGCCCTGGTCGATGCGGATAAATATGAGGCTAATCAGACGGGTACGCCTTACCTGGCGCCGCAGGTGTTAGTCGATGTCGACCACTCGATGCGAGTGATGACCGAAGAAAGCTTCGGCCCGGTGATCGGTATCATGTCGGTGAGCGGTGACGAGGAAGCGATCAAGCTGATGAACGATAGCGAGTTCGGTCTCACCGCGGCGGTATTCACCCAGGATGAAAACGCCGCGATCGAGATCGGTAACCAGATCGATACCGGCACCTGGTTTATGAATCGCTGCGATTATCTCGACCCTGCACTGGCCTGGACCGGGGTAAAAAATTCCGGTCGTGGTTGTACGCTCTCATCAATCGGTTTTGAGCACATGACCCGACCCAAGTCTTACCATTTGAAAACTGTCTAATAAAGAAGGTTTAAAACAACATGAACGCAAACTGGAACTACCCCACGGCAATGCGTGTCGGTGCGGGACGCATAAGCGAACTGGCTAGTGTCTGCCGTGATCTTAATATGAATGCACCACTACTGGTTACCGACCCTGGCCTCGCGGGGCTGCCGATGGTGGCGGACGCTGTCGCTAACTGTCAGCAGGCGGGACTGTCGATAGCGGTATTCAGCGATATCAAGCCAAACCCTACCGGAACCAATGTCGAAGATGGCCTCGCAGCCTATAACGCCGGCAAGCATGACGGCGTTATCGCCTTCGGCGGCGGCAGCGGGCTCGATGCCGGTAAGGCGGTAGCGGTTATCGCCAATCAAAGCTGCTCGCTGTGGGACCTCGAAGACGTTGGTGACAACTGGCTGAATGCCGACGCGGATAAGATTCCGCCAATCATCGGCGTGCCGACCACCGCGGGTACTGGCTCGGAAGTGGGTCGCGCGTCGGTTATCGTCAACGAGGAAGAACACAAGAAGGCAATTATTTTTCATCCCAAAATGCTGCCCGCCTGCGTCATCCTCGATCCCGAATTGACCATAGGCTTACCCGCGGGTTTGACCGCCGCAACCGGCATGGACGCACTGTCGCATAACCTTGAGGCATTCTGTGCACCGGGTTTTCACCCAATGGCTGAAGGCATTGCGATTGAAGGTATTCGTTTGATAAAAGAGTATCTACCAACAGCAGTCGCCGATGGCGGCAATATCGAGGCGCGTACACAGATGATTGTCGCCTCGTCCATGGGCGCAACCGCATTCCAACGTGGTCTCGGCGGCATGCACGCGCTCGCCCATCCGCTCGGCGCCACTTACGACGCCCATCACGGTATGCTGAATGCAATCCTGATGCCCTACGTGTTGAAAGCGAATCGATCTGCGATCGATGACCGCATCGGTCGCCTCGCACGGTATCTCGAGCTTGAACCCGACTTCGACGCATTTTTAAACTGGGTACTGTCGTTGCGCGAGCAGATTGGCATTCCGCACGCGCTCTCGGCGATTATTCCGGAAGATAGCCGCTTATCGGAAATTGGTGAAATGGCCGTGGTTGATCCTTCCGCCGGGGGTAATCCTATCTTACATGATGCGAAAACCTATGCCGAGATCGCCCGTAGTGCTTACAACGGCAATTTGTAATATCGTTGAATTAAAGGGGTCGGAGCCAATTAAATGCCACTCATAATCGGTAATTTATACGGTACTATTTAATTGGCTCCGACCCCTTTAAAGCGAAGATTTATCCAGTGTGATGTGTTTAGCCCGGTACCGACCCAGGGCAATGGTCTCGCCGTGATTGTCGAAGCCGAGGGTTTGTCCGACGAGCAATTCAGGCTGTTTGCAGCCTGGACCAATCTCGCCGAAACCACGTTTATGCTGCCGCCCGAGGACCCCGTCGCCGACTACAAATTACGTATTTTTACGCCGACCCGGGAAATGCCGTTTGCCGGCCACCCAACCCTCGGTAGTTGTGCTGCCTGGTTACATGCCGGCGGAGTGCCAAAGCAGGATGGCCTGGTCCGACAGGAGTGCGGCGTAGGCATTGTCGATATCGACGTCAGTGGTTCATCGTTTGCATTTGTCGCACCGCCGACAAAGATCGAACCCCTGCCAGATCAAGCGTTGCAGGCGATTACTAAGGCTCTGGAGATTCCACCGGGTTCAGTTAAGCATACGGCTTTACTCGATAACGGCCCCGTGTGGCAGGTGTTACAACTGGAAACCGCAGCACAGGTGCTGGCGCTGGATTCGTCGCGGGTTAAATGGCCTGAATTTAAATCGATCGGATTGATCGGCGCACACCCGCCGGGTTCAGAGTGTGATTTCGAGGTACGTATGCTCGCGCCATCGAGCGGAATGAGCGAAGATCCGATTACCGGCTCGCTGAATGCCGCGCTGGCTCACTGGTTGTATGCGGAAGGCAGGTTAAGCAGTGCTATTACAGTGGGGCAGGGGACTAATATCAATCGACACGGTCGTGTATCGATCCGGCCCGATGTCGATACCGATAAAATCTTCATCGGCGGCGACACCCATATCATTATCGATGGGCATGTCACCTTGTAAGTAATGGCTTGTCGTGATCAAAGCACGGAATAGCACAAATATCTCGTTGTTTTTTAGCAAATGGTAGAGTTGCTGTAATTGGGTTAACTGTCACCGATCTAGCTTTTGAGGTATTGTGGGTTGCCCGTGTAGTTCTTCGGTATCGATATCAGAATTGGAATGGACCGTACCTCGCATCAATTTAGCGTTAATAGAATCGCGAGCATCTGATAACAATTCCTAATCGGTCACTTTTTGCAATGCCAGTCACAAGCCATATAAAGAAAAGCCACATCGCCACTGCCGGCTTGCCCGAATCAAAACCTCATATCGACGAAGCATTACGGGAAACTGGCATTGATCCCGATCGACTCTCGATTTTCCAGCTCGGTCTAAGATCCCATCTCTCTGCAGTGCCACCTTCGCTATGGCGGCTGGCATTTGGTCTCACCCTTTGGGTATTGTTCTTATTGGCAAATCAAGCTCTTTTGCAACCGTCACCATTCTTGCAGGCAGGCATGAAATTAGTAACCGGTCTGATTATTCTAGTGGCGGCCTGCGAGTTATTGGTATCCGCGACAGAAAAACTGGCAGCTCGCTTTCACTGGAATCATTACACTGCTGGCACCCTGGCAGAAATTCTTTCCACCATACCGGAACTGGTGGTCATTGCTTTTATTATCCCGGTCAGTCCAACTACGGCGTTTGTTATCAGTGTTATTACCATTTATAACAACGCACTGGTATTCAGCCTGTATTCCTATTTCCTGCCCAAAGACAGGCAAGGGAAATTCCTCATGCCAATACCCATAACAGAGGCGGGCACACAAATTCTGATCGGTGGCGGCGCCATGGGTTTAATACTGGGGCTGGTGATGTTGACCTTCAATGCTTCTGCCCAGGCCAAGAGTAGCTTCAGCTCTATCGATCTGGTTTTTGTCAGCGTCATTCTCTTAGCCATCTTTGCTGTCTATCTTTTCAAGTTGATGACCAGTTACGCCAGGGAAGAAGCTGAGGTTCGAGAGAATCTGTCGATGTCCGCAAAGGATATTGAAGAGCGCCTCGATATTGTCTATGAAAACATAAAACCAGGATCGTTTGCGACTATTGCCGTACTATTCATGGCCGGGGTCGTGGGTGCGTTTATAGGCGGCCATGAGATTTCTCAATTTGCAAGCGTGATGATTAGTGATCTGCAGATCAATCCCATCCTCACGGCATTGATTCTCGCCGTTTTCGCGGGTATGAGTGAGTATGTGATTCTCTGGCAGTCCCACCGCAAACAGGAATACGGCATTGCCCTGGCCAATGCTTTTGGTGGCATTACCCAGGTGATGTTCCTGGTATTACCCTATACCCTGCTGGGCATTGCTGTTTACCAGTCCTTTTTTAACCCGACCCACCCAGATTTACCCTTGCAGTTCTCCCTGTCAAATATTTTTCTGCTGCTATTTCTGTTTCCGACCTTCTATACACTGTCCTCATTGCTGGAAGAGGATCATACCCTGGGTAACCTCGATACCATCATCATGACCGGTATTTTCCTGTTCCTGATTGTATTGCTGGTGACCTATGGTGGTAGCGTTGGGTAGCGTTAGTGGAATTTCAATATTGATGGTCATACCATTAATACTTCCAGCAGCAAAAAAGCTGGGTTTATTCCGAGTTAACTCATGATCTTCGAGTCTGCCTGCATTGGGTTCATTTATATTTTCGATTAAATACTCAATACAGGATTTACGCCGCTGTCAAAACTTACCAGCTAAGCACCACGAATCGGGATGAATCTCCCTTGCCAACCAGTAACAATACTTTCTTTTTGCCGGCACTCTGATCCACCAGAGCCTTAAATTGCTGGACGCTGTTCACTGGTTCACGATTGACTTCAAAAATAATAGTACCGGTATCAATACCCGCCGACTCGGCTGGAGAGCCGGTTGCCACATTGGTCACTACGACACCTTTGCCAGCTGTGACACCGAGTTGATTAGCAAGTTCAGGGCTGATTGTTTGCACGCTAAGACCAGTATTATCAATTGTCTTTGCTGGTGAAACTGCAATCTGAGCTCCATCCATGCGGCCGATAACAACTACGAGGTTCAACTTTTTCCCTTGCCTCATGACTCCAATATCAACTTTAGTGCCGGGCGGAACAAGGGAAACCTGATTCCTGAAAGTGCCGGTGTTCTTAACAGCTTCTCCCTGAAAATTGACAATGATATCACCTTGCTTCATTCCCGCTTTCTGAGCCGGCAAACCCTCTGAAACCTGGGCCACGAGGATGCCATTTTGATCTTCAACACCAAATGATTCAGCCAGTTCAGGGGTGAGGTCCTGGATTGAGATGCCAAGGAATCCTCGAGTCACCTCACCACTCTCAACCAGTTGCCGGGCGATAGCCCTGGCCATATTTATCGGGATGGCGAAGCCGATTCCCATGTAACCTCCACTGCGACTGAAGATGGCGGTATTGATACCGATCACCTCGCCATCCAGGTTGACAAGTGGCCCGCCCGAATTGCCGGGATTAATGGCCGCGTCGGTTTGAATAAAATCCTCATAGTCACTAAGCCCGAGACTGGTCCGACCCTTGGCACTGACCACGCCAACTGTGAGAGTGTGGCTCAAACCGAACGGATTGCCGATCGCAACTACCCACTCACCCACCTCGAGTTTGCTGGAATCACCCAGTTTAAGTGCGGGAACATCGTCGGCCTCTATTTCTAGCACGGCAATATCAGATTTGGGATCTGTGCCTTTAATTTTCGCATCAAATATGCGGCCGTCCTGAAAGGTAACACGGATTTTGCTGGCGCCCTCGACCACATGATTATTGGTCAGTATCAGCGCCTTACCTGGAATCAACCCTGTGTCGGGTGAAAAAACAAAGCCAGATGCCTGACCCATGACCTGTCTTTTTTCAGGCGCCCTTTGCTGAGGCGATTCCCTAAACTGGTCTCCAAAGAATCGTTTGAAAAGATCATCATCAAACGGTGATCCCTGCCCAGGCGGTAAACCGCCCGGACTGACCGGGGCTTCCCGTAGGCTCTCGACATTGATAAATACGACCGAAGGAGACACTTTCTGGGCAACCGACGAGAATGCCTTGCTGGTTTGCCGCAGGCTCTCTATACCTCCCGTTTGCGCATAAGAGTGCGGAGAAATTAAAATCGTGAAAATGAGAAAAGTAATTGAAATCAAAGATTTCATTTTTAGCCTCCGGGCATCTCAACTTGATATGGTTTACTGATATACAAAATAGGGATGCAGATAAAAACTTCAAGCGAAGTACTCTTCACTTCTACTTTGAACTCAGAAATAAACCTCGCTTTTCATCGTTCTGACTTGAATGCTTTAATTTGAATCATTCAGAGATCAGTGGTATTGAAGTAAGTCCATTTAATGGGTGAGTTGATTTCTGCAAACAGGTCTTTTTTTTCAATCTAGCTGATTTACAATGACGCATAAGTACAAGTTTGTACGAGAAAATCGATACGAGTTCAGATAACGATTATGGTTAATGAAGCGACCCAGAGCGATAATCAGCACGAGTATATAGGCAATACCGTAGGTGTTCACGGGCCGGTCGTCATCATTGCCTGTAGCAGACTGCCGCCGTTACGCCAGGCCCTGACAGCCCATATAAATCATGAAAACATCCTGTTTGAGGTGCATCAGCATCTGGATGAGCGCCATGTTCGAGCGATAACCTTACACACATCCTCCGGTCTTAGGCGGGGTATGCCGGTCTACGATACCGGCGCACCCGTGCAGGTGCCGGTTTCGCCTGACTGTCTGGGTCGTTTACTGAATATCTTCGGCGAACCCCTGGATGATGGCCCGCCCTTACCCCAGCATGACTACCGGCATATTCATGGTCGACCCGTGCCACTCAGTGAGGCCGTGGGTATGAGTGATGTACTCGAAACGGGTATCAAGGTTATCGACTTGCTCTGTCCCTTTGTGAAGGGCGGCAAGACCGGACTTTTTGGCGGAGCCGGCGTCGGCAAGACGGTGTTGATTATGGAATTCATGCATGCGGTGGCGACACTGCATAAGGGTGTATCTGTTTTTGCCGGTGTCGGTGAGCGCATCAGGGAAGGTCATGAGCTATGGCATGAACTGGAAAAAACCGGTGTGTTGCCACAAACACTGATGCTCTTCGGCCAGATGGATGAGTCGCCGGGTGTGCGCTTCAGGGTGGGTCTGGCCGCGCTCACCTATGCCGAGTACCTGCGAGACACATTACAAAAAGAAGTACTGTTTGTTATGGATAACGTATTCCGCTTCGTACAGGCCGGTAGTGAAGTCTCCAGTCTGCTGGGGCGTATGCCCGCCATCGTCGGCTACCAGCCGACCCTGACAACCGAGGTGGCCGAGATGCAGGACCGGATTCTATCCACCCGGCAAGGCAATATTACCTCTGTGCAGGCGGTTTATGTACCGGCCGATGATATGACCGACCCCGCCGTTAATGCCATTCTTAGTCATCTGGATACCAGTGTTATCCTGTCCCGGGTACAGGCCGGTAAAGGAATTTACCCCGCCGTGGATCCATTGCAGTCGAGTAGCTCATTGATGGACCGCCATACCCTGGGTGCAAAACATTATGCAATTGCCGCAGGTGTACGTGAACATCTGGCCCGTTATAAAGAACTGGAAGACATTATTACCATGTTGGGTATCGAGGAGTTATCGGTTAAAGATAATAAAATTGTCATGCGCGCGCGCAAATTGCAGCGTTATCTTACTCAACCCTTCTGGTCCACCGCTACCAGTTCGGGTATAGAGGGTGTATCCGTGCTATTGAAACAGACCCTTGCCGACTGTGAGGCTTTTTTACAGGGTGAATATGATCACCTGTCCGAGGAGCAGTGCTACATGCGGGGCAGCATGGAGGGTCTGGCGTGATGAAAACCTTTACCCTGAAGATCCAGGATGCGACCCACGCGGAAAAAATCGAAGGCATAACATCATTTGTTGGTGAAGATATGTCTGGCTCGTTCGGTATTCTCGCCAGCCATGCGCGTTTTATGACAATACTGGTGATGGGACTGGCGCGCTATCGCATCGGTAATCAACCCTGGCAATACCTGGCACAGCCCGGTGCTGTACTGTATTTTAAGAATAACCTGCTCACTATCAGTACCCGCCACTATTTTCGAGATCAGGACTATATGCGCATCAGCAATGATTTACAGCAAAAATTGCTAGCCGAGGAAGAAGAGTTAGAAGCTGTAAAACACAGCCTGCAACACATGGAAAAGGAAGTTCTCAAACACATTTGGGAATTGCATCGTGGCGAGGTTTAAAAAATGAATCATCATCAGGAACTTCGAAAACAGGTCGAGCAACAGGCGCGACGCATGAAGCAGGCGGAAAAGGACCGGCCCACCCTGATCGGACAAACTATTTATGTAGGCGCACTCGGAATTATGTTTGTATTGCCATTGGTGGGCGGCGCCTATTTAGGACGCTGGCTTGACTCCATGGCATCCGGTTACTCGGTTCGCTGGACGATAAGCCTGATCTTGTTAGGCGTGTTCGTCGGTATGATTAACGTTTATTATTTTATTAAGGAATAACATAATGGGTGAAGACAGTCTGTTTATTCAGCCCATATTTGAACTGGGCCCAGTACAGCTAACCAGTACGGTGATTACCACCTGGATTGTGATCGCCATCATAGGTTGTTTTGCCTGGCTGGCGACGCGGCGACTGCAAATGAGTCCCGGTCGTTTACAAACCCTGACCGAAGCCATAGTGTCGATTATTGAAGAATCTATACGCGACATTGCGCCCCAGCATTATCAACAGATCATGCCCTTTATTGGTAGCCTGTGGGTGTTTCTGGTGATCGCCAATTTGATTGGACTGATACCGGGTATGCATTCACCCACACGGGACCTGTCAGCCACTGCGGCGTTGGCGTTTCTGGTTTTCCTGTCGGTACACTGGTATGGAATTCGCATACAGGGATTAAAAAACTATCTGCTTCATTATCTAAGCCCCAGCCCGATCCTGTTACCATTTAACTTGATCAGTGAAGTAACGCGCACCATTGCCCTGGCGGTGCGTCTGTTCGGTAATATGATGAGCCTGGAAATGATAGCACTGCTTATTCTGCTGGTAGCCGGCTTTCTAGTACCGGTGCCGATACTCATGCTGCATATTATCGAAGCACTGGTACAGGCTTATATTTTTGGCATGCTGGCACTGATCTATGTCGCCGGCGGCCTCCAATCTCAACAACTACGAATACAAAAACAAGGAGAAAATCATGCCTGACTTAGCTGTCTTTGTGCAAACCTCTACGCTGGCGGCCATCATTGGTATTGCAGTGGGTGTCAGTGTGCCGGCCATTGCAATGGGCTGGGCCATCAGTCGCGCGATGGATGCACTGGCGCGTCAACCGGAAGCGGAACGTTCTATCATGCGCACCCTGTTTATCGGCCTGGCGATGATCGAATCGCTAGCCATTTATGTGCTGGTCATAGTGCTGATCGTATTGTTCCGCAATCCGTTACTCGAGTACCTGACGTAATAACTGCAATGAGTAGAACCAATAAAAGGAGAACAGGCATTGGAACTTAACTGGTCCACGTTTCTGTTAGAAATTTTTAATTTTCTGGTCCTGGTCTGGATCCTGAAACATTTTCTATATCAACCGGTACTGAATCTCATTGCACGACGTCGTGCGGCTATAGAAGGTCAGCTGAGCGAGGCTAAACAACTTCAAACGGATGCCGATGCCTTAAAACAACAGTATGAGCATCGTCTGGTTGACTGGGAACAGGAACGGCAGAAGGCGATGAAAAGTTTGATGGGTGAACTCGAAGAAAACAGGCTTCATGCGCTAGATGAGTTGAAGGTAGAACTAGCCCAGGAGGAGGAAAAATTAAGTGTGGCCAGGTCACGACAGGATAGGCAGGCGGTTCGGGAAATCGAACAGCGCGCATTGCAACAGGGTGCAGGATTTGCCTCGCGACTACTAGCCGAGGCAGCGGGGCCGGAACTGGAGAACCGATTATTTGATTTACTGCTGGATGACCTGAGCGTATTGTCCGCTGATCAAATCAGTGTCCTCAATAATGGATGGGGAGATTCGCCTGAACATATTCTGGTCACCAGTGCCTTTCCGCTTGCCGAAGATAAATGTCATCGGCTGGAGGATATCCTGACCAGGATAACTGGATTATCAGTCCCCGTGCATTATGAACAGGATGTCAAATTGATGGCTGGCCTGAATATCACAGTCGGTGCCTGGGTACTGCAATTGAATGTGCGCGATGAATTGCAGGGCTTTATCGAGCTTACCCATGCCGAACACTAATCTTAAAGCTGCGGAGTTAGTTAGCCGACAGGCGGACTGGCTAAAACATTATCGCCCGTCGATACGCATTAAAGAACAGGGTAAAGTAGTTTCAATCGGTGATGGCATTGCCTGGATAAGCGGCCTGCCGATGGCGGCTATCGATGACATACTGGCTTTTGAGGATGGCAGTCGGGCGATGGTGTTTGATCTGACCGAGAATCAGGTTGGCGCCGTGCTGCTGTACCAGACTGACCAGTTAACCGCCGGTATCACGGCCTATCCTACCGGTAAGCTGTCAAGCGTACCGGTAGGCGACAGCCTGTTAGGTAGAGTTATCGATCCACAGGGAATCCCTCTCGATGATCAGTCCTTACCTCCCCACCTGCCATGGCAACGCCTCGAGGCGAAATCACCGGTTATCGTTGCGCGTGATTTTGTGCACGAGCCCATCTACACAGGCATTAAAATTATCGATACATTGATCCCCATCGGTAAGGGTCAGCGTCAGTTGCTTATCGGTGACGAGGGGCTTGGCCGCAGTTCGATCGCGCTGGATACAGTAATCAACCAGCAGGGGAAAGATGTTCGTTGTGTTTATGTGCTGATTGGTCAGAAGCGCAGCAAGGTGGTGAGTATTATCAATACACTACGTTCGTACAATGCGCTGGATTACACCACGGTGGTGGTCGCGGAGGCGAGCGGATTACCCGGCCTGCAACACCTGGCCCCTTTCGCCGGCTGTGCCATTGCCGAATTCTGGATGCAGCAGGGCCACGATACTTTAGTGGTTTATGATGATCTGACGACACACGCCAAAACCTACCGTGAGCTTTCGTTGCTGTTACGCCGGCCACCAGGACGCGAGGCATATCCAGGTGACATTTTTTCAGTGCATGCGCGCTTGCTGGAACGTGCCACCTGTCTCAATGCCGCTCATGGCGGCGGCAGTATGACGGCCCTGCCTATTGTCGAAACCAAACAGGGTGAAATCGCAGCCTATATTCCCACTAACCTGATCTCGATTACCGATGGTCAGATTTACCTGGACCACGCGCTTTTTGTCGGTGGTTTTCGGCCGGCTATAGATATAGCTAAGTCCGTCTCCCGTATCGGCGGTAAGGCGCAACATCGGCGTATCAAGGAAGAAGCGGGACGATTGAAACTGGACTATTTGCAGTTTCTTGAACTAGAAGTTTTTACCCGGTTCGGAGCCCGGCTAGAGGCTTCCATGGAAGCAACCATCAAACGCGGCAGGGTGTTGCGAGAAATTCTTAAGCAGGATCGATTGATGCCCCTGCCAGCGACAGTTCAGCTGGCCTGGCTGACGGCCTTCAACGATGGTTGTTTTGACGAGATAGATCCCGAGGAGGTATCTAGTCAACTTGATGCCCTGATACAGCATACACGAAACACCAATCTGACCCTTGATAGCCCCAGAGAAGAGTGGTCGGATTTAATCACCAGCTGC
>QNFD01000048.1 GCA_003645435.1 Gammaproteobacteria bacterium
AGGGCCCGGACTATCCCACTGAGGCCGAAATTATTTCAGTCGAGAATGAGTTGAATAGTCTCTACGAGACTGGCCATGGATCTATCCGCATGCGTGCGGTTTATGAACGTGAAGATGGCGATATTATTATTACAGCGCTACCACACCAGGTTTCCGGGGCCAGGATACTCGAACAAATAGCCCAGCAGATGATGGCAAAAAAATTGCCCATGGTCGATGATTTACGCGACGAGTCGGATCATGAAAACCCGACCCGGCTGGTAATCGTACCACGATCTAATCGAGTTGACGTCGAGGCGTTGATGGGGCACCTGTTCGCGACTACCGATCTGGAAAGGACCTACCGGGTCAATATGAACGTGATAGGTACCAACGGCCGACCACAGGTCAAGAACCTGAAACAAATATTGAAGGAATGGATCGTGTTTCGGGTATTGACGGTACGTAGACGTCTCGAATGGCGCCTGGACAAGGTAGATAAAAGATTACACATTCTGGAAGGACTATTAATTGCCTTTCTGAATCTGGATGAAGTGATTCGCATCGTGCGCAGTGAAGACGACCCCAAACCGGTATTGATAAAAACCTTCAAGATTTCAGATATTCAGGCCGAGGCGATACTCGAAACAAAACTGCGCCACCTGGCCAAACTCGAAGAAATGAAAATTCGCCAGGAGCAGGAAGAACTCAACCTCGAAAAACAGGGACTGGAAAAACTGTTAGGCTCCGAACGCCGCATCAAGACCCTGATTAAAAACGAAATAATAGCGGACGCGGAAACCTATGGTGACGAGCGTCGTTCGCCTATTGTCAGTCGAAACGCCGCGCGCGCGCTGGACGAAAACGACCTGCTGCCATCGGAAGCTTTAACTGTCGTGTTATCCGAGAAAGGCTGGGTGCGCGCTGCCAAAGGTCATGATATCGATGCTAACGCGTTGAGTTATAAATCGGGCGATGGATTCCAGGCCATGGCCCATGGAAAAAGTAATCAAAGCGTGGTATTTATCGATTCATTCGGCCGCAGCTACGCGTCGTCTGCAAACACGCTGCCCTCGGCTCGGGGCCAGGGTGAACCTTTGACCGGGCGTTTTAAAACCAGCGTCGGAGCCGAATTCATTAGTTGCCTGATGGCGCTTGACGATGCACTCTACCTGCTATCGACATCACACGGCTATGGATTTGTCTGTCGATTCGAAGATATGTTGACGCGAAATAAAAATGGCAAAGCCCTGATCAGCATTTCAAGCGGAGCCAGCCTTTTGTCCGCTTGCGCGATCGGCGATTTCGAGACGGATCAGGTTGTATCGATTACTAACCAGGGATATATAGGCTTGCTGGATACCAAAACAATTCCGCAGTTGTCTAAGGGTAAAGGAAACAAAATTCTGGGTATCCCGCCAAAAATACTCAGGGCCGGTGAAGAAACCGTGAACTTCATTACCTGTTTGTCGGGCAAACAAAAGCTCGTGGTTCATTGCGGGAAGAAATACAAGACGATGAACCTGCGCGAGTTGGAAGAGTATCGTATAGAGCGCGGTAAGCGTGGCCGCAAACTGCCGCGCGGCTATCAAAATGTAACGGCTATTGAAATAACCGACTAGCCTGTCAGTGAGGTAAAATCGTAGTTCAGGGACTTTTCCGCTTTTTGTAGGAAGTCGCCCTGCACGAAGTCAACCCCCAGTGTCCACAGTACGCTTAAAATTGCGGCATCCTCGACCCCGGGAGTTATCGATAGAATATTCGCCGCCGCCGCCTGGGTGGCAAGCTCACTAATATTTTCCTGCAATTGTTTATTTTGAGCCAGATTCTCCATGTAGGCGATATTAATTCGGATGTAGTCGACTGGCAGGTGTCTGGTTAACTGAAATGGATTTAAACCGGTGCCGAAGTTATCCAGGCCGATTTTACAATTGATCGCCTTTAGTCCCGTTAGCAAAATTTTTGCAGCCTTAAGATGAGAGACTGCATGCCCCTCATTCACCATGAAGACCAGATGCTCACCGGAAACCGCGGTATTGCCGAGGCTTTCCGACACCCATGAAGCCAGGCTTTCATCCCGCACCGATTCGACACTGAGTGGAATAAAAATTTCGATCCTGGCAGACTTGCGGCCGAGATCCGCTATTTTCTTTATCGCGTGCAGAATGATCCATCGGTCCAGTGTCTGCGCAGCACTCGAAAGCTCAGCCGCACGCTGAAAGCTTTCCTGGTAGAACTTGCTTCCATCCTCTCTGGATAATTCCAGGCTTGATTGGTAACGCTCCCCGCTAGCGGCCTTGATGCTGACAATGGGCTGGTAGAGTCCGGCTATTCGATTGTTGTTCAGGGCATCCTTTATCAATTCGACCGTAACCCCGTTTGCTTCCTCGTGGGTCATTTCGCCGGCATTGGGGACATAGGTGCGTGATTTGTTACCACCCGATGCCTGTATCTGTTCGCAGAATTTTTCTGCGCGGGCAATAATTTGATTAGCGCTATTGGGTGAGTTCTCGTCGATAAAACAAATCGAAGCACTACAGGTTGCACTAATCGATTGATCGCCTATTTCGAAAACCCTTTCTTCCACCAGTGAGAGAATTTTGCTTGCAAAATTTTTGGTCCGAGATTTTCCTTTAATAATGCCGAGGCAAGCGTAGGAAGCAGCGCCAAAACGGGCCAAAATTTGTCCTTCTCCGGCATTTTCACTAATCAAGCTGGCGATATCGCCAATCAACGTGTCACAACCGGAGATTCCCACGATGTCTCGGATTTCGTGAAAATTGTCGATCCCAAAATAGACAATTGCACTTTGATGAATACCATTCATTGCCAGCGTAATCGAACTGTTTAGCTTCCCCATGAAGCTTTGGCGATTGTAAAGACCGGTAATCAAATCATGCTGATGCAGGTAGGTTATCTGATCTTCGAGTTCCGTGGTATCTACTACCGAGCGAATCAGAAGCAGGGTACAGGGTTCACTATCATAGTTAGCTCTGGAAAATTCTACCGTTGCGGGTACGATCTCGCCGCTGCTATTCAGCAACTTAAGATCGAGTGAATTTTCATCGTTACTGCCTCTATCGAGATCCCGAAGAAATGCCTTCAATTTGTCTTTCTGGTCCTTATCGACCATATCTATTAGCGATGTTCCCTCGAGCGCCTCAAATTCGCGGTAGTCAAACATTTCCAGATAGACTGGATTCGCAAAAATATGCATGCCTTCGTGTACGTAAGCGACTGCATCCAGTGAATTAGTCAGAAGAGACTGACAGCGCTTTTCGCTTTCCTGCAGTTTAAGATCGGTGCGTACCGCCTGGCGCCACAGCGAGAGGCAGAAAGCCTCGCGTTTAATCACCAGGAACAGGTGATCCGGGTTCTTCCTGGATACGACATCCTGTGCGCCACCCGCAATCGATCGCACCTGGATTTCGGGTGTTAGTTTTGCCGTCATCGCGATCATAGCCACGTGGCGACCACTTTCCTGAATCAGGCGCTGGGCCTGGGCCAGGTTAAAATCGCCCAGTTCCATTGAAAACAGTACCAGCTCGGGTGATTTCTGTTCCAGAATTGTACCCATTCCGGCGGCATCACTGGCGAACTCGGCGCGGACCTGTATGCCGGCGGCACGCAGTGAACTGGTTATTTGTTCAGCCTTGTGTAGATCTTCGTCTACTATGAGCAGGCTAATCAATTTATTTACTTCAATTTTCATCGGCATTCATTGGGGATTTGAACCTTCAATCATAGTTCAAATTGTTCTTGCCTACCGGTCTTTTCCCTGGGATTTTCCGGGTGAAATCCAATTTATCGCGTGACAGTTTGTCGCAGTCAACTGGAATCCGTTATGATGGTCTTTTTCTCAGGATAAACTGATGGCCAGCGTTAGTACTAATGAGTTTCGCAGTGGGTTAAAGCTAATGATCGACGGCGATCCCTGCAGCATAATCGAGAACGAATTTGTTAAGCCGGGGAAAGGACAGGCGTTTAATCGAGTTAAAATTCGTAATTTGAAAACCGGCAGGGTGCTGGACAAAACCTTTAAATCCGGTGAATCATTAGAAGCTGCCGACGTAATCGATATCGATATGCAATATCTCTATAGCGATGGGGAATTCTGGCATTTTATGGTACCGGATACCTTCGAACAACATGCGGCCGATGCGAATGCGGTTGCCGACTCGCATTTATGGCTTAAGGCGCAGGATGCCTGTCAAGTCACCCTGTACAATGGTAATCCGATTAGCGTGACGCCGCCTAATTTTGTCGAGCTGGAAATTTCTGATACGGATCCGGGTTTAAAAGGTGATACCGCGCAGGGTGGTACCAAGCCGGCGACGCTAGAAACCGGGGCGGTGGTAAAGGTGCCGCTATTTCTCGAAATAGGAGAGAAGGTGCGAGTCGATACTCGTTCAGGTGAATACATGTCGCGGGTTAAAAAATGAGCCGACGCGAATAACATTAATCCCAGAGCCTGGTTATGAGTTGGCGGCCGACTGCGACTATTGAAAATCTGCAGCAAAGAGCTCGTATCTATCGTGCGATCCGGGCTTTTTTTGCGGATCGTGATGTTCTCGAGGTAGAAACTCCCCTGCTATCCAGAACTACAAATCCCGATCCCCAGGTCACGTCGATGGCGGCCCATAATCAGGGGCAGACCCTGTACCTGCAGACATCACCCGAATTTGCGATGAAGCGCCTGCTGGCCGCGGGTAGCGGATCCATCTATCAGATTTGCAGGGCATTTCGCGAAGGCGAAAAAGGCCGGCGACATCACCCGGAATTCACCTTGCTCGAATGGTATCGAATAGGATTCGACTACCAGGCATTGATGGATGAAATGGAGCAGTTGATCGATGAACTCAGTGGCAGGAATAATGTTTATCGACGCCTGAGCTACCGGGAGTTGTTAATAGAGTACGCGGGCATCGATTTTCTGAATATAGAGCTAGCGGAACTAAGGACAAGCTGCAGTGAACTGGTAAGCGGAACCAATGTCAGAGAACTGGATTTTGACCAGTGCCTGGATTTGTTAATAAGCCTGGTGATTGCACCACAGTTGGAAGGCTATTTGTTTGTTTATGATTACCCGATTTCGCAGGCTGCACTAGCGCGGGCGAGCAGCGATAATCCGTTGTTGGCAGAGCGCTTCGAGCTATTTTATAACGACCTCGAACTGGCCAATGGATTTTCTGAACTGACCGATGCAGGGCTACAACGTAGCCGGTTTGAAAAGGATAACAGATTGCGGGCATCGAAAGGTTTGCCGGAGTACCCGCTCGATGATGCCTTTCTCGCCGCGCTGGAATCGGGAATGCCCGATTGTGCCGGGGTTGCATTTGGCATCGATCGTTTGCTAATGGTTTTACTCGGCCTGGATACTATCGACCAGGCCTTGAGCTTCACCAGTTAGCCTGGTGATTTTGGTATCGGGAAGTGACCGATTAATTCGCCCATTTTTACCTTTTGGCCGTTGCCAATTTTTTGCATCCATTCGACCCCGGCGCCGGTCAGCAAGATAACCGTCGAACCCATATTAAAACGACCGATTTCATCGCCTTTTGCATACTGTTTGCGTGTTTTCCGATAATCAAATGAAGAAATCTTTTTGCCTTTAGGTGGTGTCACTACCCCGGCCCAAACGGTCTCGATTGCGGCGACATTGATTGCTCCCACCAGAACCATTGCGATGGGGCCAGCCGCTGTCGAAAACAGGCATACAACGCGCTCGTTTCTGGCGAATAGTCGGGGTACCGTATTTACGGTCCAGGGAGCGACACTGAATAACCTGCCAGGAATATGGAGCATTTTATGCAGAACTCCGTCGACGGGTATATGGATGCGATGATAGTTGTAAGGCGCCAGGTAGATAGTCGCAAACCGGCCATTTTCGAATATCGCAGCCATGGATTCATCGCCACCGAGTAATTCGAGGACCGTGTACTGGTGACCCTTGGCCTGAAATATTCCCTGTCCCTTTATCTCGCCTGCCTCCGATACCGTACCGTCCACCGGGCAGGCAAGCATGTTAGGCCCCGGCACTACTGGACGGGCTTCGGGTTTTAGAGCGCGGGTGAAGAATTCGTTAAAAGTTTTAAAAACAACCGGGTCGGGTGATTCGGAATCGCTCATGTCGACTTCGAATTTACGGATGAACCAGTTGATCATAGGTTGAACGATGGGGCCACGCAGTCGGGTCGCGAAGTAGACCAGCCGCGAGACCAGGTGATGCGGTATAATGTAAAAAACCCAGGCTTTAAGCCTGGTCTTTTTATCCGGCTGATTCAAATCATGCATGCCTATTTCCTGACTTCCATTTCAATTAACTGCGTTTTTTGGTCTTCGTAGTATAGAGTCACGGCCACTTTCTGCCCGGGTATTAGCTCATCGAGTGGATGCATCATCATCAGGTGAAATCCACCGGGAGCCAGTTCCAGTGATGCACCGGCCGGGATAGACAGGGTATCCACAGGCCGCATGCTCATCATGCCGTTTACTTCCAGGCTCTGGTGAATTTCGATGCTTTCAAACGATTTGCTTTGCAGTGAAACGATCGTGACTTCCCGGTTTTGATTATTTGAAATGTGCATATAACCGGCGCGAACCGGTACCGCCATGGGCAGGTTTTTTATCCAGGCATCGGTAATTAACAAGCTCTCAGCCGCCGCTGGTAGCGCGTAGACTAGCAAGGCGAGAAGCAGTAATCGTTTTATCATTAGGTGATTCCTGACTATATCTAAGTAATTCAAATGTGGAGTCGAAACAGGGCAAATCAAGCCCCGAGCCCAACTGGTGCTAGTTTCGTTCGACGATCTTGACCAGGTCTCGCGCCATCGCCGGGGCGTTGTGTGGGGCGCCGAAAATGCCGGCGAACTCTACCGCGGGATTGATCAATATAATCGCGGAGCTATGCGAGACATCGTAGTTACTCGCCGCTTCACTGGCCTTATCGCGGCTATGCCCTATGCCTATAACAGTGGTCAGACGGTTAAGTTCGCTTAGCGGAGCAGTTGCACCAATAAAATCTTCATTGAAATATTGCACATAAGGCTTGAGGATCTCTGGTGAATCACGTTCAGGATCCACCGAAACAAATATCACCTGGATGGATTTTCGCACATCACTGTCATCGATTGCATTCATCATATCACTGAGAGTTTGTAAACTGGTTGGGCATATATCAGGGCAGTTGGTGTAACCAAAAAACATTAAACTCCATTTGCCGCTTAACCGGGAATTGTCCAGACGCTGGTTATTGTGATCGACCAGCTCGAACCCGGGCAAAACCCTTGCCTGGTCGCCGAACCACTGGCCGGTTTCCAGGGTTACGGGCCTGGTATCGTACACTAGCCAGGAAATCATCAATCCAGAGCATAACGCAACCAACCCAATCGCGAGCAGGGGAAGTTTTTTCATTGTGAGCCGCTATTTGAAATTTGGTGTAGAATCCGCGCATTATATTTTAACTGCTTCGAAACACAACGTGGCCATTCCAGAATCGCTTAAATCATTGTCGACTATCCGGGACTTCATCCGCTGGGGCAGCAGTGAGTTCAGCCGGCAGGGTTTGAGCTTCGGTCACGGATTCGTGACCGCACTCGATGAAGCCAGGTACCTGACCCTGCACGCAATCGCCCTGGACCCGGAATGGCCGGACAGTTATCTCGATTGTGTGTTGACGGAAGAGGAACGCGAACGCGTAATCGATATCCTCGAGCAGCGGCTGAGTTCCAGAAAGCCTGCGGCTTACATTAGCCGTGAATCCTGGTTTTGCGGGCTCAAGTTTTATGTCGATGAACGCGTGCTAATTCCGCGCTCGCCGATTGCCGAATTAATCTCGAATCACTTTGAGCCCTGGGTCGATAGTAGCCAGGTACAGAGGATTCTGGATTTGTGTACCGGTAGCGGGTGTATCGCCATAGCCTGCCAGTATATGTTTGAGGATGCCGCCGTTTTTGCTTCGGATATATCACCGGACGCACTCGAGGTCGCGCGCCTGAACCGTCATCAACACGGACTGGATGATTGCCTGGAACTTTATCAGTCAGATTTATTTGACGATATTCCAGCGCAACAGTTTGATCTTATCGTTTGTAATCCGCCTTACGTGGATGCTGAAGACATGAGTATGCTTAGTGAGGAATTTCTATCCGAGCCGGGCCTAGGTCTTGCCGCCGGCGAAGACGGACTGGCCCTGGTCGATCGAATATTGTTGCAGGCCGGAGAATTCCTTAGTGAACAGGGTGTCATATTTATCGAGGTTGGAAATTCGCAGAACGCGATGATGGACAAATATAAATTTTTACCAATGACCTGGGTCGATTTTGAGTTTGGCGGCAGCGGAGTTTGTTGCATACAGAGCCAGGATATTAAACAACAACAGGCCAGTATTGAGCAGGCCAACAGCAAGACGCAGGCAGCTAACGATGCGTAATTGGTATTGGTCGGTTAAATCTGGGCGGAGGAACTAGTTATGGCATGGTGGGGTAAGGCGCTTGGCGGTGCTTTTGGTTTTATGATTGGCGGGCCCTTAGGCGCCCTGATGGGTATTGCCTTTGGTCACAATTTCGATCGCGGGATGAAGTCCCTCGGCGATTCTAGTGGGCAGGGTGCTGATCAGGATCGTATCCAGGCGGCATTTTTTGCCGCGACCTTTTCGGTGATGGGCTACATTGCCAAGGCCGACGGCAAGGTAACCAGGGATGAAATCAAACTGGCCGAAACGGTCATGAGCCATCTCGGCCTTCCCGCCGATATGCGTAAATCCGCCAGGAAACTATTCAACGAGGGCAAGTCGAGCAATTTTCCAATCGACGAAGTGCTCGATCAATTTAGGCAGGAATCAAGGCGGCGTAGCACTTTAATCCAGATGTTTCTCGAGATTCAAATGCAGGCCGCATACGCCGACGGCGTCATGCATCCCGCCGAGAAAAAGGTACTCCTGCACATCTGTGGTCGACTCGGCGTCTCACCCGCACAGCTCGATCGGCTCGAAGAAATGATAAAGGCCGGATTTGGCAGAACGGGATACCGAGCCGCTCAATCGCAGCAAACCTCGATAGAGGATGCCTACGCCATGCTTGCGGTGGACAAGTCGGTGAGTGACTCCGAATTGAAAAAGGCTTACCGCCGGCTGATGTCGCAGCATCATCCGGATAAGCTCGTGTCCAAGGGTTTACCCGACGAGATGATCGCCGACGCCACCGAGAAAACACAGCAAATTAAAAGTGCCTATGAAAGAATTCGGGAGTCCAGGGGACTGTGAGTTTGATCTCCTGTTTAGCGCATCGATGAAGAAGCTCTACACGAATGAAAACCGCATGATTATCTTCAACCTGAAAAACGTGTTAGAACAAGAGGGTATCGAGTGTTCTGTTATCAACGAGTTTGCATCGGGAGGGGCTGGCGATCTTGCTACCTTCGATACCTGGCCGGAATTGTGGATAAGCGACGAAAAGCAGTTCGAGAAGGCGCATGAGATCATGCAAAAAATTGTATTCGGACCGGCAGATGACTACTGGTATTGTCGGGGCTGCCAGGAAAGAAACGGCGCGGCGTTTGAATTATGCTGGAACTGCGGCAAGCCTCCCAGTTGAAGTCATGAGGGATTTATAATGCGAGTAATAACTGGAATGTTAGCTATGTTACTGGGTTTATCTGCAGGCGGGCCGGTATTTGCCGGCGAGACCAGGATCGTCGATGTTAAGGTCCAGTGTAGCGGTAGCTGCACTTTCTTGGTTACCCTCGAACACGATGATGAAGGCTGGGATCACTATGCCAACCAGTGGGACGTGGTAACCATGGACGGCAGACTGCTGAAGTCACGCGTATTGTTTCATCCGCACGAGAATGAACAGCCGTTTACACGTTCACTATCGGGCGTCAAGATTCCTGCGGGAACAAAATCTGTCAAGATCCGCGCAAAGGATTCGGTACATGGTTACTCGAAACAGGAATACACGGTGCAAATACCCGGTGCAGGGCAATAACGAGAGAGCTGCAGCTTGCCTGCCAGTTGAGTAACCAGGGGTTTTATTGATGCGCAAATTATTATCACAGCAAGTCATAGATACCTGCCTGGCGATGAATGCGGAAGGTATCAATCAGGGCATTGCCGGGAACGTCAGTGTCCGCTTTGAGGAAGGCTTTCTGATCACGCCGTCAGGGGTGCCCTATGACAGGATAATGTTCAGTGATATCGTCTACGTGAGAATGGATGGTGCCACAGATGACCCATTAAAGCCTTCGAGTGAATGGCGTATGCATCTGGATATCTACGCGGCGAGGCCGGAAGCAGGCGCGGTGATTCACGCCCATTCCACCTTTGCCACCGCATTGTCATGCCTGCGTAAGGATATTCCCGCTTTTCACTACATGGTCGCAGCCGCTGGCGGTGTCGATATAAGATGTTCCGACTATGCGTTATTTGGCACACAAGCGTTATCCGACACTATGCTGGAGGCTTTAAGAGAACGGCACGCCTGTTTGCTTGGCACCCATGGAATGATTTGCTTTCACGACGATCTGGATAAAACCCTGTGGCTGGCGGTAGAGGTTGAAACGCTGGCAAAACAATACTGGCATGCCTGCCAGGCGGGAGACCCCGTGCTGTTGTCAGACGCGCAAATGGACGAAGTACTGGAAAAATTCAAGCATTACGGTAAGCAAACAGATAAAGGGAATTGATATGAATGTGGATGGCATCGCTTACCGTACCATCTGGGTCAATCAGGATGGCTGGTCTATCGATGTCATAGATCAAACAAGGATGCCGCATTTATTTGAAGTTTCGAACCTGAGAACACTACAGGATTGCTGTGTTGCGATCCGGGATATGGTGGTACGCGGCGCGCCTTTAATAGGAACCACCGCGGCTTATGGTTTTTATCTCGCGATGCGGGACGATGCCTCCGATGAGGGTATCGCAAGCGCTTACCGGAAGCTTTACAAGACCCGCCCCACTGCGGTGAACCTGCGCTGGGCACTGGATCAAATGCGGGGTTGTCTCACAGCGTTACCGATCGCCGAACGAGCGGGGCGTGCTTTCGAACGCGCGGGCGAGATCGCCGACGAGGATGTCGAGATCAGCAAAGGCATCGGGCGCAACGGCCTGGAACTGATCGAAAACCTCGCGGCTAAAAAGAAACCGGGCGAGGTCATTAATATTCTCACGCATTGCAATGCCGGTTGGCTGGCGACGGTTGACTGGGGCACGGCAACAGCGCCGGTTTATATGGCGCATGATGCGGGTATTCCCGTGCACGTATGGGTGGATGAAACCAGACCGAGAAATCAGGGCGCCAGTTTGACCGCCTGGGAACTTGGCAAGCACGGGGTGTCGCACAGTTTGATCGTCGATAATGTGGGTGGGCATCTGATGCAGCACGGCATGGTGGACTTATGTCTGGTGGGAACCGATCGCACCACGAGAACCGGTGACGTCTGCAACAAAATCGGCACCTATCTGAAAGCCCTGGCGGCTTTTGACAATAACGTACCATTTTACGTTTGCCTGCCCAGTA
>QNFD01000049.1 GCA_003645435.1 Gammaproteobacteria bacterium
CAGGTATCGACATGGTGAAATCGATCGCGAATTTCACTCAATAGGGATTCGTTGAACATTTTTTCTCCGTTTAAGTTGTGACGGGCGCTAACTGCCTATTGTCAGCGATTCAGAACCGGCCTACGCGCGTCCGGCAATATCTCGATGCAGTCGCTCAAATTCATCTCGTTTCTGCATCGCGACTGGCTCCAGATCCGAAGTCGCTGCCAGATCGTTTTCATAATGTCGATAGCGATCAACACCGCGAGCCAGTAAGGCCGTGTAACCAGGTATCTTTGTTTGCCGCACATGGGGTGCTATGTATTGAATATTGAGCCCAATACGCCGGTCGGCACTCGTATTGGGTGATGACGCATGTAGCAGCCAGCCATGATGGAACGAGGCCTGGCCGGACTTTAAAGGAGCGGCGACAGCCTTCGACTCGTCGATATCGGCGACCCGCTGGCTTTGAAACAAAACGTTATTTTCATCTTGCTCACCGAGTATATGATGCTGTTGCCCAAGCTGGTGACTTCCAGGAATCATGCGCATGCAACCGCTGTTTTCACTGGCATCGGACAGGGCCAGCCAGACCGAGACCTGGTCATCGCTGTCCAGTCCCCAGTAGGTCAAATCCTGGTGCCAGCTCACATGCGATTTGGCGTTTGCTTCCTTGATGATGTAGGTCGCGTTATAGATCAGCAGGTCCGGACCAATCAACTGTTCGACGACATCGAGAATACGTGGATGGCTCACGAGTTTTGCCGCCGACGACAATATCGTATGTACTTTCGCGAGGTAGTGCATGGAGCCAATTTGCTGTTCCGCACGCTCGAGTTGTCGGCGGTGATCGGCAACTTCAGCACGGTTAAGAATATCGATGCCCGAGAGGTACCCTTCGGAATTATAAAGCTCTTTTTGGCTCATCATCAGCGCCCCAGACCCAAGTTTTCAAGCGCAATGCTAGCATCGACATAAATAAATAGATAACAGTTAATTCTTTAATTGTTATAAAATATTTCTTTAGAACATTTGTCGTCTATATAAATGTAATCAACTGCTGGAACTGGTCATCTACTATGGATATTCGTTATCTCGACAGTCTCATTGCGGTCGTCGAGTTTGGTTCGATCGCACAGGCTGCACGCTCTCAAAACCTGACAGCCGCCGCCGTCGGTCAGCGCATCCTCGCTCTTGAAAAACACTTTAATGCCGACCTGTTAAACCGCAGTACGCACAAGGCTACCCCAACTGAAGCCTGTCTCAACCTGTTACCGCGTGCACGGCATATCGTTAACGAATTCTATGCGATGAACGCTGATATAGATCATTCCGGACTTACCGGAAAGTTTTATCTTGGCGCCATTTCGACCGCTCTCACCGGTATTCTGCCTGCCGCTATTAAACAACTCTCTTTGACGGCGCCCGGACTGGTGCTACAGATTAAGCCAGGCACCTCGAATTCGCTATTTGCTGATCTTACCGATCGCCGCATCGATGCTGCGATTATCGTCTTGCCGCCTTACGCTCTGCCCAGCGCTTATCAATTTCTGGCACTTCGCGATGAACCGCTGGTTTTGATATCAAACCAGTCAAAAGGTAAAACAGTTCGCCAAAAACTGGAGCAAAACCCCTACATTTGCTATGACTCGCAATCCTGGGGCGGACTCAAGGCACGCCAATTTCTAAAGGACAAGGGTATCGAAATCGAACCTTATTATGAGCTCGATGCAGTCGAAACAATCGAAAAGCTGGTGCAGCAGGGAATGGGGGTTTCACTCGTGCCGCAATGGGCCGGACTCGACATATCTTCACCAAACCTGGAAACCGAGATCGTCAGACCAAAACGCTACGGCCGTCGGCTTGTGCTGGTAAGCCAGGCCAATAGCCCAAGGAAAAAAATTACCGCCGCACTCGGCCAGGCCTTGCTAACTCCAATTGTTTAATCTCTGCCCTGCATATTGCATAAAAGCCGCGAAAACAGGCGTTTCCGCGATATTCGCAATCCATGCTAAACTTTAATACTGAGGCAGATTGTTATGAAGGAATCCGATTCCGATGTATCGCAGGCGCGATTTTCGGTTGGTGAACTAGTCACCCACAGACTATTTCACTACCGGGGTGTAATCATTGATGTCGATGCCAATTTTCAAATGACCGATGAGTGGTATGAAATAGTGGCACAGTCACAACCACCCAGGGACATCCCCTGGTACCATGTACTGGTGCACGAGGCCAAACATACGACCTATGTGGCAGAGCGCAACCTGGAATCAGACCCCAGTAATGAGGCGATCGCTCATCCGTTGATATCGAGCTACTTTACCCGGCTCGAAGCGGGTCGCTACATCATCGACGCAAAAATCAATTAATCAACCTTTGATTAATTCTGAGTCGTTGCGATTAGAAATCAAATCATCCGGCTACCAATAACTGATCGCGGCGGTATAGATATTCTCGATATCGACCAGGTTGGTTTCCCGCGGCGCATTAGCAATTGGGCGCAGTTGCCGTACCGAGGATGCCGCCAGGTCCTTGACATCAGCCGAACCAAAACCCAGCTCTCCAATGCCATTGGGCATACCGGTTTTTTTCATTAACTCGATAAGACGTCCGGCCACCACTTCACCCGCGTCGTCGAGTCCAGCATCCAGCACATCGGCCCCGAGGCTATTCGCCGCCTGCATGTGTCTTTCCGGCGCCCCCGCTGCGGTGTAGCGAAAAATCGCCGGCGCCGAGGCGATCACGCTAATGCCATGGGGTATGAATGGTGACGCAATCGAGTAGCCATCGGTAGTAATATCCCGCATCAGGTGGGTGACACCGTAAGACATTGCATGGGGTAAATGGGTACCGGTATTGCCAAACGCCATACCCGCCAGAGTCGCACCCCACATGAGCTGATCGCGTGCCTCGTTATCGCTGGCGTCATTGATGCCTCGCTCGATGAATTCACCGACCAGTTCAAGTGCCCGTATCGCGGCCAGGTCACTCCAGGGATTAGCGCCCTGAGCATAGGGTCGTTTCAATGGGTCCTCTACTTTAGCCCAACGCGTGTAGGCCTTCGAGGTATAGCATTCGATCGCATGGCTGAGCAGGTCAAAACCGGTCGAGGCCACGACATTGCCAGGTAAACTATCACAGCAGGCCGGGTCTACCAGGGCCTCGTCGGGTAACAGAAAAGGGTTACCGAGTACAAATTTAGTATTCAATTCGTTGATCCGGATCACCGATACGGAAGTACATTCGGACCCGGTGCCCGATGTGGTTGGGCAGGCCAGATGCGGCAACAAGGCACCAGGTATCGGCAAGCCCTGCCCTATCGGTGGAGGGAAGTAATCGAGGAAATCGGCGGGGTAAAGGGCATAAGCCATGGCTGCTTTCGCGGTATCCATAACCGATCCGCCACCGACCGAGATTACCCCGTCAAAATTGCCCTCGGTGATAAATTTTGCGGCGTTTATGACAGTAGTATCGTCGGGTTCAATGCGTATCTCGGAAAACACGGCGAAATCCAGTCCGGCTTCACGCAGCGATTGCTGGACAGTCGATACATAGGGGCCATCCTTTAGATGCGCGTCGGTAAACAGCGCAACCCGGCTCATGCCACGGTGCGCGGCCCTTGTTCCCGCTTCTTTCAGGCAGCCACGACCAAACGTCAGCTTCGGAACAGCAATCGTAAAACTATCGGCACCGTGCTCGCAGGGTGAAAAATACTGGCAACCCATGATCGATTTCCTGTTTGTCGGTTGGTACTCAATAGTATCATCAAGTTATGGATTGGTAACCTTTCAAGAGGTGCAGTGGATTAATAAACAGGCATCACTTCTCAGGTGATAATTTTTATCAATCTCGCAGAGGCCAGTCAATTATCGAGTAGAAAATTCTCGCTAGAGTTTAATCAGGAAGCCGAGAGTTTAGTGCTAGCAGATGGTTCATTAGATTGGTATCAAGATCTGCTATGACTTACGAAAATGACAGGACGGTATCGCCCAGAATGTTGAAATCTGGCGTGACGCCCAGGCCGGGACTATCGGGCGCAGTCATCCTGCCATTAATACGCCTGGGTGCGCCGCTGGCGATAGTCACCGTGCCGTAGCTGTTAAAATCCGTAGCCGAAAAACAAAATTCTTCGGGTGTAGAGCGCGCCAGATGAGCGATTGCAGCAGTGGTAATGTCGCCGCCCCAGGTATCCTCAATCGTCATCGGGATGCCGGAGGCAACGCAGAGGTCACGCATCAGTTTTGCTTGTGTCAAACCGCCAACTTTGGAGATTTTGAGATTAATGACATCCATCGCATCCTCGGCGATACCCCTCACCAGCATCCCAGGCCCATCGATTACTTCATCGAGTATAAAGGGCAGCGCCGTGCGCCGTCGGATGGAGAAGCTTTCTTCATAGGTCATGCAGGGCTGTTCGATATAAACATCAAGATCCGACACCGCATTCACCACCCGCGTTGCCTCGTGCCGGGTCCAGCCCGTATTGGCGTCCGCCACTAACAGGTCCGACGGTTTCAGCGCTGCCCGCGCGGCGCGTATGCGTTCGATATCGTCATTCACATCGCCACCTACTTTAAGCTGAAATTTGGTATAGCCTTCGGCAGCATAGCCTGCAATCTTGGTGGCCATAGCTTCGGGGCTCTCCTGGCTAATAGCACGATAAAGCGCCACATCATCCTGCGCGGCGCCACCCAGCAAGGTATATACCGGCTGGTTCGTGGCTTTGCCCAATAGATCCCAGCAGGCAATATCTATAGGAGCCTTGGCGTAGGGATGGCCGCGCAGGGATGCGTCCATTATACGATTGACCTCTCCTATATTGATTGGATCAAGGCCGATCAAATGCGGCGCCAGTTCAGTTAAACCGGCTCGCACACCACGCGCGAACGAAGGCAGATAAGCGGAACCAAGTGGGCAACATTCCGCGTAACCTGTCAGGCCTTCGTCGGTTTCAATCGCCACCACCGTGCTGTCAAAAACGTCTATGAAATTGCCGTTCGACCAACTATAGCGCCCTTCTTTCAATGGCAGGTCAACCTGCCAGCATTTTATTGCCGTGATTCGCATATCGCTCTGACCAATTTATGGAGCCTCTGATTAATTCTGGGTGAATCGGGTTGTGATTCAAAATGCCGAAGCGTCGGACCGTTCAGTTCAAGGCGTGGAACGCAAGTAATAGCAGGGCTATTGCTAAGTTTCACAACGCGGAAATTGGTTATTTTGGACACAACACGTTCATTCATGAATTGATCAGAGGCTCCTTATTTAACTTTTGCAAGAAATTTCTTCAAGTGCTCGGATTTCGGCGCGCCAAAGAATTCCTCCGGCGGGCAAATTTCCTCGATCTGACCCTGATGGAAAAATGCCACCCGGTCCGAGACTTCACGGGCAAAACCCATCTCGTGGGTCACGCAAATCATGGTCATGCCTTCCTCGGCCAAAAGCCGTATGGTGTCGAGAACTTCACCGACAAGCTCCGGGTCTAGCGCGGATGTCGCTTCGTCGAATAGCATATAATTTGGTTCCATCGCCAGCGCCCGGGCAATGGCCAGGCGTTGCTGCTGTCCGCCCGACAGCGCCGAGGGATAATTCGAGAGTTTGTCTCCAAGCCCCACATGTAGCAGCTGTTTCTCGGCAATTTCCAACGCTTTTGCCTTTGACCATTTGCGTACGATTTTCGGTGCCAGCGCCACATTTTCGAGTACCGTCAGGTGCGGGAAGCTGTTCCATTGCTGAAACACCATGCCCAGATTCTGGCGCACCGTATTCAAGTTGGTGTCCCTGGCATGCACATCGATTTCATCAACATGAATCTGGCCTTGTTGAATGGGCTCTAGTCCGTTAATGCAATATAACAGCGTGGACTTGCCCGAGCCGGAGGCGCCGATAACACTCAGTACTTCACCATTTTCCACATCGAGATCAATACCTTTCAACACCTGGAGGTCGCCGAAACTTTTGTGTAAATTTCGAATTTTAATCATTGGGACCACCTTTTTTCGAGGCGCGATGCGTAGTATGAAACTGGATAAGACAAGGCGAAATAGAACGCCCCGACAATAGCCAGGATCAAGATAGTTTCCTGCGTCCTGGTGACGAGTATCTGGGAAGCTTTCAGTAGCTCTACATATCCAAGTACGGACACCAGCGCGCTGTCTTTCATAACACCGAGTGCGACACCCACCCATGCGGGGAAAACAGCCCGAAGCCCAATTGGCCAGACGACATAGCGTAGGTCCTGCCAGTAAGTCATACCCAGGCTACGGGCGGCCCGGCGCATGGGTTCGCCGACGGCCTCAATACCGCCACGGACCACATTTGCGACGTTGGCGGAGGTATAGACGAGCAGCACGATCAGCCCGGCTTCAAACGGATCAAGCTTGAGGCCGATGATCGGGGCGAAGTTGAAAAACAGGACCAGTTGAATGATCAGGGGAACCGACCGGAAGATGTCGAGAAAAGGGGCCAGCGTGAAGCTGCCTGCGACCCCGGACACACTAAGCGCCCAACCAAAAATTATTCCCATCAACGACCCAATACTGATCGCCAGAAGCGAGATCCACAGTGTGCGCAGGGCGGCCCCACCGAGAAACAACAAATCGTTGGGGGAGAATCCGGAAAAGAATGTTGCTGTCGGTTGCATCTTAGACTCCCGTTAGTACCTGAACAGGCGTATGGCCAGTAGCCGTGAAGCCCCAAGGATAATCTTTACGATAAAGTAGTAGATCACGGCCGTGACCGCGAAATATTCAAAAATACGAAAGGTCTTGGAGGCAAAGAACTGGGTTTCGCCGGAAAGTTCGCGAAAACCTACCAGCATACCCAGAGATGACATTAACACGGCCCAGACCATCTGGTTGGTCATTGGGTGATAGACGATGCGTAGAACCTGCGGAATTATAATTCTGGTATAAGCCTGAAAAGCAGTCATCCCCAAACTGCGGGAAGCGCGCATTTGCGTATCCGGTATTGCATTGAAACCGCCCCGGAAATTTTCGGACAGGTAACCGGCATTGTTGAAGGTCAGCCCCATCAGCACGATCAGGTAAGGGCTAAAATGAATTCCGAACGCCCCCAGGCCAAACCCGAAGAAAAATAACTGTAATAGTGCCGGTGTGTTGCGGGCCAACTCGACCCAGGCCGTGGCAAACCACTTTACAGGGCCTTTCATATGTATCCTGATCAGCGACAATCCAAGGCCGATTAAAACTCCCAAAATCATTGATAATGCAGCCACTTCGAG
This sequence comes from Gammaproteobacteria bacterium, assembly GCA_003645435.1. Next base: position 7,226 of record QNFD01000049.1, read on the forward strand.
CGTCAGCAAGGCGGCGTCTAACAAGTCCGGCAGGTCTTTGAACACGGGTCTCCAATGGAAATTGTAGTTCACATGACCCTCCTGCCCAGATAATAAATGGCCGGCAAAAGCCGGCCATACTGAGATTTAATTTTAGTAAAGCACACCAGGAATACGTAATTCCGGCGCTTCACCTCCCACATATTTATCCCAGAGTTCCTGATAGCGGCCTGATCGTACCTGATGCGTAACGAACAGGTTCAGATAATTCAGCCAGGTCACATCCATGCGTGGACCCACAACCGAGGTATAATCCGTTGTCCACGGCATGCGCGGACCCGCGACAATGGTGTCAAATTTCTGCGTAATCGGTAATACGGCGGTATTGGTGGTAATGCCGGCATCGGCCTTGCCCTGAGCTACTGCCAGGAACACCTCGTTCTCCGATTGATAACCCTGGTAATTACCCTCGACTCCCATTTTCTTCGCTAATTTCAGCCATTCCTGCTCGGGTACCGTGCCGACAGCCGCCGCGACTTTTTTGCTGAACATATCCTCGACGGTCTTGATACCACTATTCGCGCCAACCACGGCCTGTGCATAATAGATGGCATAGGGAATGCTAAACCCGACGGTCTTGGCGCGGGCCAGTGAGTCAGAAGTACCGCCGAACACGACATCGGCGCGGTTGGTGACGATCGACGGCAAACGCTCGGACCAGGTCAGGGCCAGAATTTCAAAATCTACCTCCAACGCGGCGGCCAGATCCTTACAGTAGTCGACATCGAAACCCGCGGGTTGGTTATTCGCATCGCGATACCCGATCGGCGGAAAGTCGAGCACCACGCCACAACGTAATACGCCTTCATCAATCACATCGTCCAGCTTGTCTGCCGATGCAATACCGGCGCTAAGCAGCAGGGTTATTGCCGTCACAAACGACATTAACATCTTGGAAAATAGCTTCATTAGTCTCTCCTCTATTATTAGTCACACGAGCAGCCTTCCAATAAGACGCCCTGTGTCGGAAAATTATTTGAACACATTGTGTCGACAAACACAAATACAAATTGAATACGAATTATTTCATACTGGTTCCGAGAGACAAATCCGTCTGGCCCAAAGCAGAACAGGAGCGCTGCCCCAGAGAGAGCGCAGGCAGAATGGGCTAATGCTGGTTAATTATTCGGGTATGGAGTGATTAGAGCGAGACGGTTATATCGCTTGTTTGCCGTGAGCCAAGATAGTCGAGAAATCGTTGCTGCATTTCTATTGTATGTTCGTGCGCCAGGCGTTCGGCTAAATCGACATCCTGCGCTTCGATCGCATCAATAATTAACTCATGATTATTGATCATCTCTTTAGGCAACAGGTCGTCGTAGGATTTGAAATACAACCTCAAAGACCGCCGTCCGTCGTCGAGTAGCCGACGATAGATTTGCTCAAGGTAGCGATTATTAGCCGCTTTGGCGATCGCTATATGAAAATCCCGATTAACCAGGATCATCCCCAGTACGTCACCTTCGTCGACGCACTGGGTAAATTTAGCTTGTTCTTCGCGGATTTTTTGCAGATTGGCGGAATTTCTGAACTTGGCGGCCAGGCGTGTCACAGATCTCTGTACCAGGTCCAGTGCATCCACGTATTGCGGAAATTCTTCTATTCGCAGAGGAGCCACAATCGTTCCCTTATTGGGCAAGGTTTGTAACAAGGATTCCGAGACAAGCCGGACCAGCGCCTCGCGCACAGGAGATCGAGATACGCCAAAACGTTTGGCCAGACTTGTTTCATCGACCAGTTCACTTGGCTGTAGTGTCAAGGAAAGTATCTCATCCCGTAGCGTTTCATAAATGGTGACGGCGCCAAATCCCTTGGCCTTTTTCTTTGTTTCAGTATGGATGGTTTTTACAGTCATTTTCCTGCCAAAGTATTTCAAAACAGCATGATTCCATTTTTGAGTGTTGAATTCAATATGTATTTTATGTAAGATATTATTTGTATACAATTTGTCGGCAAATATTGATAAATATTATTATCCCAAATTCAACCTCATACCACTGGAGATATAATCATGAGATTTGAAGGAATCTACACCCCCATCATCACCCCATTTCACGAGGATGGCTCTGTCGATTGGGACCACTATGCCGATGTAATCGAATGGCAGATTGAAAACGGCGTTGCCGGTATCATCGTCGGTGGCTCTACGGGTGAGTTTTACGCCCTGTCGAAAGAAGAACGTATCCAGCAATTTAAATTCGCGGCTGAACGAATCAATGGTCGAGTCGAATTTATGGCTGGCGTCAACGATATCCGTGTCGATGAATGTCTGGCTATCAGCACGGCAGCCCGTGATGCCGGCGCACAATCGCTTTTGGTTGCCGCCCCCCCTTATTCATTGCCTTCCGAGGCCGAGCTGGCCCACCACGTGCTAAAGATCGCCGACACGGCTAGCCTGCCGATCATGCTCTACAACTACCCCGGCCGAACCGGCGTGGAGATGGGCGAAGAATTCATCACTGCCGTGGCAAAAAATCCCTTGATCGCCGGTATCAAGGAATCCAGCGGTGACTACAGCCGCTTGCCCTATCTGGCGCATAACTTCCCGGCTATCGAACTGGTTGTTGGCGGCGAGGAGCAAGTGCTTGAATTCGCAGCCTGGGGCGCAAAAGCCTGGGTCTGTGCAACCGGCAATATCTTCCCGTCAGAATGTGTTCGGTTCATGGATATTGTTGGTAAACAGTCCGACTTCGAGCGTGGCAAACGCCTTATGGACGCCTTTATGCCGTTGATGGGCATTCTCGAACAGGGAGGCAAATTCCTGCAATGCATTAAATTCGGCTGCGAACAGCAAGGCCGCCCGGGCGGCATCGTTCGTCCGCCCCTACTGCCCATGGATGACACGCTGAAGCAGGCAATGGCCGACATCGTCGCGAACACGCGTGAGTCGGTAAGCTCAATTCTCAACCAATAGAACTGATCGATGACTGACCTCCTGAGCAAACAAGAATAAGCAGCGATTACTGCGCTAATACTTCAATATCAGTGGCCATCGTGGATAGTGTCTGAAACCTCGGGTAACACAACTAACAAAGGTGCACTACATGCGTTGGAAAAAAACGGTCACCATGATCGAGGCCCATGCCGAGGGAGAAGTGGGCCGCATCGTTACCGGCGGCGTCATCGACCTGCCCGGACAGACCATGCTGGAGAAGATGAACTACATCAACCAGGTGGATGACAGCTTGCGCCGTTTCCTGGTGTTTGAACCGCGCGGCTATGCACAGATGTCGACCAATCTCCTGTTTGCACCGACCCATGTCGAGGCTGATGTCGGTTTTATGATTCTTCAGAGCGATAAGGCCCATGCGATGTCGGGTTCGAATTGTATCTGCCTGGTAACCGTGCTGCTGGAGACCGGCATGATCGAGATGCGGGAACCAGAAACCATCGTGACACTGGACACCCCGGCTGGACTGGTTCGTGCTAGCGCCAACTGCAGTGATGGTAAATGTACGCGTGTGACGCTAGATATGACGCCCTCATACGCCGATCAGTTGGACGCTCTGGTAGAGGTCGAAGGACTCGGCGAGGTCAGTGTCGATATTTCTTTTGGAGGTGTTTTCTATGCCCTCGTTGATCCGACCCAGTTCAATCTCAAAATTTCACCGGACAATGCCCGCAAGCTGGTAGATTTAGGCACCCGTATTCACCGTGCGGTGAACGATCAGCTTGATATCCGTCATCCTGAGCTGACAGGTCTGGAGGGTATTTCCTACGTGATGTTTGTTGGACACGACGACGATGGTGAGATGAAGGGAGCCACGATCTTGCCCCCCGGGCGTATCGACCGATCGCCCTGCGGCACCGGCAATTCCGCACGGCTTGCGGTGATGGCGGCACGCCGGCAGGTCGAAGTCGGCCAAGTCCTGAAAGCCCGATCGATCATCGATAGCGAATTCCAGGTGGAGATAATCGGCGAGAAGACCGTCGCAGGCCGCCCCGGCATTCTACCAAGGATCTCGGGGCGGGGCTGGATTCACGGTATTCATCAGATCGGCGTCGATCCGAGCGATCCCTATCCGCTGGGATATATGGTCGCCGATTGCTGGGGCGACGCCTTCGACCTTCTGAAATAAGGACGCAACATGACAAACCAGGCGTTTCCCCGCGGGGCATCGGTCGCGGTTATCGGAGCAGGTATCGTCGGCGTTGCGAGTGCCTGTGAACTCGCGCGTCGG
>QNFD01000050.1 GCA_003645435.1 Gammaproteobacteria bacterium
ACGTGGTTGTACTTGATGATATGTTCATTGATAACCCCTGGTTTGATCAATTCCAGGTAATCGTCACTAAGCCTGATGGTGCAGGGTGCTAATGAGCCGCACTCGAAGATAAGGCGGTCTTCCAGGTATCCAAATTTCTCGATATGTATGGTAGCCAACTCACTCAATTGACCAAAGGTGCCTCGCAGGTAAGAGCTACCCGAGGTCTGTCTTTTCGCCTCTTCGAAGACTTTGGTAATCGCTGATGAATTCACCGTGGTGGCGTATGGATAGGGTATATAAAGCGTTGCTATCCACTGGTTTTTAAAGATCTTTATGTAAATGTTGCTATTGATGGTTTGCGCTGGGCTGTCGTTATTCCCCTCCATGGAAAAATGACCGGAAAAGATGTCCATCTTATTCGCCTGTTGCGCGGATAAAGTAACACCGGGAAAAACAGCTATCACCATCAAAGTAGATAGCAGGATATTTTTGAAGAATATTTTTTTCATTACAATTTACTGGCTAGGAATGTCGACCGGTGCTACGCAATAAAGCGTGTTTCGCATTGCGTATCATGGTTTTCATAGTGGTTTCATTTACCTGATCGTGGGCAATCAGTTCGGTGAGCTTGTGCAAACGCGAATCGTGGGTCTTGAAATGATTCGCAAACCAGTCATTCAATCTTTGCTTGAACCTCTGCTTGTCGAGTTCGGTTGAGTTTTCAAAATCTTCGGTAATATCACGGATATCATCTAGTAATTTTTCATGATCAGTTCGATGTTCTTCGTATTGATCATAACCATGTTTTTTCATCATTTGCTCTTCAAGCGCAAAATGGGCCGATATGCTGCCATAGATATCACCGAGTTTGTCGATAACGGTTTCCCTGTTAACCTCGTCATCAATTAATGCGTAAACAGCATTCACCTGCTCAATGAGTTGTTCGTGCTCGAAATCGACGCCCGGAATTCCTGTGCAAAATTCCTCTCGCCACTCAATTAATGCCATCTCTGGGCTCCTGAAAAGTGATTTGGTTGCTTCACGACCTTAATATAAATTTTGTGAGCAAGGGGGTTTAAATGCTCTTTAGATAATTATACCGTGTTTTAATTATTTATATTATTACCATTTCTGGATTCATCTCCGTCTCCTGTATATAGTGTTTCACTAGTAACTAAGGAAAAGAACGCGTATTAAATTTGATATAGATAAAAGTTTATTGACATAGATCAAGGGATATCGATATATGTTCAGTATTCTCCATACCTGAAGGTGCTATTTGGGCTATTATGTGTACCTTGCATTAATGCTGGATATGGACAGGAGCTTATTGGTGGGCTCACCGTAAACAGTGATCACTAACTTTATAATGAAACCATGAAGGAGACTTTCCATGTCTGAGGAAGAAAACCTGCCTAAACCCGAGCGAATCCCTTTCTTTCAAAGGATGCTTGATAATCCATTCCTGCTTTTATTTATCGGCGTTGTTATGCCCACGGTTTTCTACATTCTGTGGGGCATCATGGAGATCGCCACTATACCCATCGCTGAATAGATAAGGAGAGTATCCATGACTTCATTTTTACCCCCCTCGGATCGGATCTGGTGGAAAACACCGATTGGAAAGCAAGAGATAGTATGGATTGGCATCGCCCTGGTCTGGTGCCTGATCATGTTTTTCATGATGCCCTACTGGCATATTTACGGAAAACAGAACCTTTCTAATGAGGCCTATCAAACCACGCCGGCAAGGTTTCAGGCCAAGGTGGATGAAATGGTCACGAAATACCAGATTGGCGAAGAGGCGGGCCTTCCCGTTGTACGCCCACCCGCGGGCAGTGACATTTACATGCTCGGCCGACTCTGGCAGTGGTATCCAATACTAGATCTGGAAAAAGATAAGTCATATCGCCTGCATCTGTCATCGATGGATTGGCAACATGGCTTTTCCTTACAACCGGTAAACATCAATCTGCAAATCCTGCCCGGTTATGAAATGGTTTTAACCATTACACCAGATCAGGCCGGTGAATACGCTGTTATTTGTAACGAATACTGCGGCATTGGCCACCATACGATGCTCGGCAAAATCTATGTGAGGGAGAATTAAAATGGCGCAATTTAGAGTTTGTCCGGATTCGGGTTTCTATTTTGATAAATCCGCTGAAAGCCTGATCAAGGTGAACGCGGTGGCGGCAGCCGTCTCGCTGCTGCTTGCCGGTATTCTGGCATTGGGTGTTATCCTCACCCGCTGGCAAGATGTTCACCTGTTACCCGCAGATGTGTTTTACCAGGTATTGACGGCACATGGGCTAAATGCGCTGATTTTCTGGTGTATTTTCTTCGAGGTAGCGATCATGTATTTTGCCGCGTCGACGCTGTTGCGCACGCGCCTGGCAGCTCCGAACTGGGCCTGGGCAGGGTTTGCGTTGATGGTCATAGGTGCGGTTATGAACAACGTGGCCGTATACCAGGGTAATTCGAGCGTGATGATGACTTCCTATGTACCGATGCAGGCGGCGCCCCATTTCTACCTGGGTCTGATCCTGTTTGCGGTCGGTGCTTTGATCGGTTGCTTCGTGTTTCTGGGCACACTGGTTATCGCCAAAGAAGATAAAACCTATGAAGGCTCGATTCCACTGGTTACCTTTGGCGCCCTCACGGCCTGCATTATTGCGGTATTCACGATAGCCTCCGGAGCAATCATACTGGTACCGACCTTCCTCTGGTCTATCGGTTACATCAATCATATCGATGCCGCAATGTATCGTGTCATCTGGTGGGCGCTGGGGCATTCTTCCCAGCAGATTAACGTTGCCGCGCATGTATCCGTCTGGTACCTGATCGTTGGTGTCTTGTTCGCTGCCCGTCCGATGTCGGAAAAAGTAAGTCGAAGTGCATTCCTGCTTTATATCTTTTTTCTGCAACTGGCCAGTGCTCACCATATCCTGGTCGACCCGGGCATCAGTTCGGAGTGGAAAGTATTCAACACCAGCTATGCCATGTACCTGGCGGTACTGGCGAGCATGATTCATGGTTTGACCGTACCGGGATCAATGGAGGTGGCACAGCGTGCCAAAGGATATACCAAGGGCATGTTCGAGTGGCTACGCAAGGCGCCCTGGGGGAATCCGGTATTTTCTGGCTTTTTCTTCTCGCTTGTTATTTTCGGATTCATCGGTGGTATTACCGGTGTGGTAATGGGAACCGAGCAGATCAACATTATCATTCATAACACCATTTATGTGCCGGCTCATTTCCACGCGACTGTCGCAGTTGGTACTACACTGGCATTTATGGCTTTGACCTACCTGTTGATTCCGGTGTTGTTCAGGCGTGCATTGTTTCTGCCCTGGGTCGCTAAAATGCAACCTTACGTGTTTACCGTGGGCATGACCCTGATGATTCTGTTTATGCTGGGTGCCGGTACACTGGGTGTCTCCCGTCGTCACTGGGACATGAATTTTACCGGTGCCGCGTTGAGCTTTGAGTACCCCGGTACCGCTTACCTGATGATGGCGGTTGCTGGCGTCGGCGGTGTGCTGGCGGTTCTTGGTGGTGGGATGTACCTTCTGGTAACGGTGGGATCCTTGCTATTCGGCAAGAAACTGGATGAATCCGCAGGCCTGTTTCAAAGCTTTGGCGTACCGCTGGCAGCAGGAGTCTATAACATTTCACAGCCAGATCGTTTAATGATGGCGCCGAAATTAGCCGTAGAAGAACACGGTTCTGGCGGGTTCGAAGCGCCGGGAACATTTGTCCTCGCAATGGCGCTGCTGGTGTCTTTCGTGGTTTATTACTTTATCAACTGGGACTATCTGGCATCTGTCTGGCCGCTCAGTTAGTAAAGCCACTCAGTTAGTAAAGCCGCTCAGTTAGTAAAGAAACCCAGCTGTAAGCAGTAAACGCGGGATGAGCCGGTGCTCATCCCGCGTTTTTGTATCACCCCGATTTACCCGGTGTTGATTGTAAAGCTCACAGGTATAATAAACACCATGCGATTCTCATTCCTGATATGCAGTTTACTGTTGTTTTGGATGCCGGCCTTTGGTGTCGACGCAGCCGCGCAGCCGGTGGAAATCGCGGCCGTCGGTACTGGCACGCAGCAGGCGTTCGATTACGACATGGCACTCAGGACCAGCCAGGCGGCGATCGATAACCAGGTGGGAAACTATGCATTCAAGCGTGCCGATGGCGAGGCGATAACGTTTAATGATCTGCGTGGCAAGCCGTTGGTGTTAAGCATGGTTTACACCAGTTGCTACCAGATATGCCCGATGACAACTCGATATCTATCAACGGTTGTCGAAAAGGCCAGGGAGACGTTAGGAGAAGACAGTTTCTCGGTTGCGATTATTGGTTTCGACACTCAATTTGATACACCCGAGTCGATGCAATATTTTGCAGACAAACAGGGCATAGATGACAAGGACTGGAATCTGCTGAGCATTTCTAAACAAGATGTTGAAGCGCTAGCAAGAGATATTGGCTTTATATATATACCTTCTTCAAACGGTTTTGATCATCTGATCCAGGCAACGATCATTGATCGCGATGGCAAGGTATACAGACAGGTTTATGGCCAGGTGTTTAGTACGCCGCTGCTGATTGACCCATTGATAGAACTGGTACTCGGGCGTCCGTCACCCGCAAAATCATTTCTTGCTGATTTGTCGACCAGGATCAAATTGTTTTGCACGACCTATGATCCGGTAAGGGATGGTTATTATTTTGATTATTCACTATTTCTGGGCATGCTAATCGGTGGCTCAATAATTCTTTATACCGCATTTGTAATGATGCGAGAACTGCGTAAGGGCAGAAAGCAACCCAGGGTTTAGCGTGATGAGGACTAATGTAATTAATCAGCGAACGTTTGATTTCGATCGAATCAGGCGCATGGAAGCATGGGGTGGAATGTCGACTCCGACTATATTCGGGGTATTTTTCCTGTGCTAGTCAATCCTGTCAAGCGCGCTTACCTGGCGCTCGAATCCTGGTTTAATATTTCTTTCGGTACCGAATGGAACCCCCTGTACCACCTTGGGACCCTGTCTTTCTTTTTATTCTGGGTTATTCTGGTGAGTGGACTCTACCTTTTCATTCCCTTCCACGGCAGCCTGTCGGGCGCTTATGAGTCAGTAGAATACATAACGCATGATCAATGGTATGCCGCCGGTATTATGCGCAGTTTGCATCGTTATGCCTCGGATGCAGTAGTTATTACGGTTTTGTTACACATGTTCAAGGAATTTGCCTCCGGCCGCTACCGGGGCTTTCGGTGGTTTTCCTGGGTTACCGGGGTGCCGAACCTGTGGGCTATTATCGCACTGGGTATAACCGGCTACTGGTTAGTATGGGATGAACTGGCCCAGTATGTTGCGATTGGTTCGGCGCGGTTAATGGATGCTTTACCATTTATTCCTGCCACCATGACCCGCAACTTCGTCGCCGGTGAAATGACCGATCGCTTTTTCATCCTGATTGAATTCCTGCATTTACTGGGTCAGCCATTGATACTGTTTTTCATGTTGTGGATACATGTGAAGCGCCTGTCCAACGTAAATATCAATCCTCCGCGCGGTCTCGCCGCCGGCACCTTCATTGCTTTGCTGGCATTGTCACTATTCAAACCAGCTGTCAGCCAGGCGCCGGCCAACCTCAGCACTATGCCCCAGACACTGCAAATCGACTGGTTTTACCTGAATGTTTATCCCTTGCTGGATTACTGGCCAGAAGGGTATACCTGGGTTTTGACCATTAGCATCACCTCGCTAATAATGATTTTGCCCTGGATACCGCCTAAAAAAGAAGGTCCCGTAGCCGTTGTTGATCTTGATCATTGTAATGGTTGTGGATTGTGTTTTGATGATTGCCCATTTGATGCAATCACCATACAGGCGCGAAGCGACGGTAAGAAATTCGAGAAGGAAGTTGTGGTTAGCCCTGAACTGTGTGGCTCTTGCGGAATTTGCGCGGGTTCCTGCCCATCATCGAATCCATTCAGGAGTTCTAAAACAGAACTGAAAACAGGGATCGATATGCCGCAATTAACGGTTGATGAATTGCGCAATAAAACCAATGAGGCAATAGCCGCTATGGATGGCGAAGTAAAAATCCTCGTTTATGGCTGCGAACACGGTTTAAATGTGAAGCGGCTGGAGCGTAATGACACCAAAGGTCTTCGTCTTATCTGCAGCGGTATGATACCGCCGACCCTGGTCGAATATGCATTAAAGCAGGGCGCCGATGGTGTCATGGTAATCGGCTGCCGTCAAAATGACTGCTTCTACCGCTTTGGTAATCGCTGGACAAAAAAACGATTTGCCGGTGAGCGTAATCCGATTCTTCGCGGACGCGCAGACCGGGATCGTATTCGCCAACACGGCGGTTCTGAAACCGATAAGAATGCAATCGAACGAGACCTGGTCAAATTTAGAGCAGAATTATTAGAGTTGAATCAGGCTGATGAAGTTTCGTCAGAACAGTTGGGCTGAGTGGGGCGGCGGATGTTTGGACTTCGTAACAAACCGGTACGTTACCTGCTGCAGGCATTCAACTACAGCGTATTCATGGCATTAATCTGGTATTTCGCAACCGAGCCGTCAATCCGGATCCTGGCCGACGACGAGGCTATGATTACGATAGCCTTCGCACACGCGGGCGATTTGCGCGAACCTTGCCGTAAACTCAGTAACGAAGAGCTACAGGAACTGGCGCCCAATATGCGCAAACCCGAGGAATGCCCGCGCGAACGCTCGCCTGTGTCAATTGAAGTGCTGCTCGACGAGCAGCGCATATACCGTGAAACTTTCGAGCCGCCAGGCCTGTTTCAAGATGGCAGTATCGATGTTTATTATCGCGGAAAGATGCCCGCTGGAGAACATCACATCGAAGTCAAGATGGATGACAGCGTACGTAAAAAGGGATTCAATCATTCAATCGAAAAGAACATTAGCATTGATCCGGCCCACATTCTGCTGATCGAATTCGATTCGGTTAAAGGCTTTAGTATTAAGTAGAAACCAGCAAACAATACTCCCTCTCCCTCCTAGAGGGAGACAAGTAAATGCTCCGGGACGCCGGATCGCTGCATTACTTGCATACATCACATCCATGTGAATAAAGGCAGGGGTGAGGGTGCGCATACCCGGATTTACGCCACGAATTTATCCCCTAACCCATAAAATGCTCAATCATCTGAAATGAAACAACAGCCAGCACGAGAATAATCGCAAAAAATATCACTGAACGATTTGGCAAGGGCTTGCCGCGCTTCGCTTCGATTTTAGTGAGAATCATATCGGATGCCAGGTAGAGAAAAATGGCGGTAATGGTGAAGTAAACATATTGCATATCAGTACCTTAATTTTATATTTCGGGTGTGTAGATGTGAAAGCCGAGTATATAGATCAGTACCCCGGATACCGACACATAAAACCACAGGGGCAAAGTCCAACGCGCGATTCGTGGATGCCAGTTGAAGTTGCCCCTAATTGCAAATGTAACGGTTGTCAGAACCAACGGCACGATGACCGCAGCAAGGATAACGTGCGAGGCCAGCAGGGTGAAATAAAATGGCCTGATCATGCCCTGTCCGGTAAATGGCATGTATCCAACCCTGGCATGGTAGGTCAGGTATGAAACCATGAATACCGCCGAAATTACCAGTGCAATAGCCATGCAATTACGGTGCATGTCGCGGTTCTGGTTACGAATAAAATAATATCCTGTTGCCAGAAACAGGGCTGCCGATGCATTTAGAATTGCCTGAAAATGCGGAAGGTAAGGAATGATTTCGTCGAGGGTCACGGCAGCCTGATTTGAAGCAGTTTAACAATTGTGCGGAATTATACTGAATACCGCTAACAAGTGTTAAACCTGCCGACAGAAATCTTTAAACACGCATTTCCTGCACACCCTTGGCCTTTTCATTTCTGATCCATTTTTATGATGCAGGGATTTTCCGCTAACGATTTTGCTTTGATTCTCTGCCGACACTGGGAAAAATAAAAGCGGCAAGGACCATCATGAGGAAAGTCTTTTAAAATCGACTTGAATTCCCTGGAAGCCATTTTCCATTCTGCACGCATAAATAATTCAAGACCTTTGGCAAATCGCTCACAGAGTTCAGTTTGTTGTGCGGTGGCATCATTTGAAAGATTAAGGATTTCGATGATGGGCAGGGGTTCCGTTTTTCCGACAAAAACAAACTGGCCTATGGGGCGAGTGAGTAAATCATCGATGCCTTCGATGATGGATTCGGTGGCGAGTATCTGGGTGTCCACATGCTTATTTAAACCTTCGATGCGGGATGCAGTATTGGCACAGTCACCGACAATACTGTAGACAAAGTGGCCGCCGCCACCGGAATGTCCGACATAAACTTCACCGGCTTCCAGACCGATGCGCAAAGACGCGTCAAAAGCATCGTGCCTGGCCTTGAAATCCTGGATGGCGTCAGCAGCCTCTAATGAGGCCAGTATAGGTTTTTTGCGAACCTCAATATCGAATTCCTCCCCGGTCCAGGCGCACATGATCGCATCGGCGCGGAATTCGGTAACGGTTACATCGTGATTACGCAAAGGTTTCGATAGCGTGTCAAAGTAATCATTTAAAAATTCAGCCAGTTCTCCCGGACCCATATTTTCGGCAATAGTCGAAAACCCCTGCATATCGGTCGCCAGGCAGGTGCTATAGATGACCTGATTAAGGTTTTCAGGTTCCAGGTCGCTGCTGGTTAATGCTTTCGATACCTCTTCCGGGACATAAAGCCTGATCGCTTCGCTGATGTGTTGTACCTGGTGGCGTTGTTGTAGATACTGTATTAACAGGCCAATAAATAAAGCCAGCGGAAATTGAACCAGTACCGGTGTCGCCAAAGGTAGCCACAGGTAACTATCATTGAATAGTATTTGTGCATAAAACACATAACTTGCAACAATGATAATGGATACAGGGACGCCCAGAATGGCGGGTGTAAAGTAGATTAAAATGCTTAGTAATAGGCCAAAAGTAAAAACGATGATGAGAGTGGTTGCTGCATCAGGAATTTGCAGCGACTGACTATGAAGCAGGTTAGCAAAGGCAGTTGCTGCAATTTCAACCCCGCTTAAATCAACGCCTTCATTATTGGTGAATACAGTATAAAACCGATCCGGCTGGCCTGGATCATAAAAATCTGAAAACCCCACAAAAACAACCTTGTTAGTAAGGTCCAGGTCTTCTGCAGTGAAGTTAGGATCCTGGCCTTTGATGACGGCATGAAAGGGAATTGTTTTTATGGTGCCCGGTGGTCCATAAAAGTTCAGGTATCGTTCATTACTGCCGATATACATGGAAACAAGAGATTTTAGTAGGTATTGAATTTCAGTGGGCTCTTTTCCAACCCAGGGCTTATTCAGTTCGAGAACAAGATTATTGGCCAATACAGGCTGCTCTGACATGGATTTACGAATGTCAGTCATTAGTTTTCGTAAATCTTTGGCAGAAGTAATATCTGAAACTGATTCGGGTAATTCTATATATTTCGCTAAACCGCTATTGTTAAGCAAGCGAATGAATTGATCATAGGCTTTCAGGGCGTGTAGCTGAAAACCAACAGCGGGCATTGTCGGTGCTTCCTGTGCACTGCTTTTAAATACCCAGAATTCATAGACAGAAGCCTCGTATTTGGGTAAGGGAAAAGGCCCTAAACCACGAGATGCTTCGGCGAGTACCGGGACAGGTGAGAGTAATTCCTCGACCCAGACGCTACCACGAATTTTACCGTCCTTATCTTCTATCGGTTGTCCTTTACCCGTTAGATATTGAAACATCACAACGCGTTGTGATCGCCTGGCCGCGTTGGCAAATATCTGCTCATCTTCGGTCGATCTTTGCTTATGGAAATCTATGTCAAAAACAATGGCAGATGCACCAAGCTTGACCAGGCCATCGACTAGCTCGCCGTGAATAGACCGTGGCCATTCACGAGGTAAGGAGGAAATACCTAGTTTCTTTCCGGTCAATCCATCGATGGCGATGACAACGGTACCGGGGGGCGGATTAATTTCACCCCGGATACTAAATAGCCAGTCCAGGCCGATACTTCTCTCGAAAACAGTGCCATAGGGTGATAAGGCTAACAGGCAGCCAATTAAGCCTATGATCATGCCTAGAAGCAGACCTTTAATACTACGCCACATCATTTAGGGCCTGCATTTTTAGGGTTTATTGTAGTTACATCGTTCACCGAAAATGAATCTACCTTAAATGTGAATTTTATGCAGCATTAAAGTCTCGGTGAAGAAAAATTCCCACTGGAGCACTAGCCCCCGGCTTTGTTGAATAGCGCGGTAACGGTTAATATGGGTTAATGATGACTATTTACTTATATTTCTCCAGTGAAACAGACCTAAGTCATTGCCAACTTTTAATGGTTGTGATAGGCGAAAAATGAGTATAAGGTATACCGGACAACAAAAATAAGATTAATTATTTCGCCAGTAAGAGTGAAAAATTAATTGTAAAAAGGCATCAGAAGGGGAGCAATGATTTTGAGAAGCTTAATAGTTTCTGGATTAAACGGGTTTTCTTTCGGTTTTAACCTGCCTGCTGTCAATCTAAAATATCCTCTTTTTTTAGCCCTGATCGGTCTATCTCTGAGCAGTCAGGCCCATGCCGACTGTACGGAATCTGCCGGTCAGTTTATCGATATCCAGGGCCAGGTTGAAGTTCAGACCGTTGATGGAGAAGGGTGGTCTAAGGCCAACCTGGATACCGCACTGTGTGAAGGCAGTTCGATACGGGTAGGATCAAAAAGCCGTGCAGCCATTTCCCTGGTTAATGATGCCGTTTTAAGGCTGGACGAAAATACAACCATGCGTCTGGTTGATATCGTCGAGGAAGAGGAAGAGCCTTCTTTCCTCGACATTATTAAAGGCGCTTTCCATTCCTTTAGCCGCAAACCGAAGAAATTATCCGTCAACTCACCTTATATCAACGGTTCTATCGAAGGGACCGAATTTGTTTTTCGTGTTACCGATGATCAGTCGGAAATAACCGTTTTTGAAGGCACCGTGGTTGCCTCAAATGACCAGGGTGAAATTTCGGTAACGATGGGCGAATCGGTTGTCGCACGGCAGGGTCAGGCCCCTATCGTACGTATTCTGGTAAATCCCAGGGATCAGGTAACCTGGGGTCTGTACTATCCCAGGATTCTATTTACTGGAGATCCATCAGTCGATCCTCAAATTGTTGAAATAGCGACCCTACTGGACAGTGGACGTCTCGATCAGGCGCGGCAAAAGTTAGAACCATTATTATCAACTAACCAATCAGGCCTGGCATACGCCTTGAGTAGTGTCATCAATGTCACCCTGAATCAAACCAGCCAGGCACTAGAAGATGCTACCAGGGC
>QNFD01000051.1 GCA_003645435.1 Gammaproteobacteria bacterium
ACCACTTTGTTTGAACCCGCCAAATGGTGCAATCGGCGAAACAACCCGGTAAGTATTGATCCAGATGATACCTGAATGAATCGCGTCGGATACGCGCAACGCGCGCGCGATGTTATTGGTGAATATGCCCGCACCCAGGCCGAATCGTGAATCGTTGGCGAGTGCGATGGCTTCTTCCTCGGTATCGAAGCTCAGTGCCGAAAGAACCGGACCAAACATTTCTTCACGTACGGTACGTACCTGCTGATTGGGGCAATCAAGTATGGTAGGGGTGAAGTACCAGCCATTTTCAAAACCCTCGGGCTGTTTGCCGCCATACAGAAGTTTCGCTCCTTCCTTGACCGCATCCGCTATCGATTCCGCAATATGATCGAGTTGGGCTCTGGTGGCCAATGGACCAACCTGGGTATCTTCATCCAGCGGGTCACCTATGCGAATCTGTCTGGCGCGTTCGACCAGTTGTTCGAGGAAATTCTCACGAATGCCGGACTGTATGAAGACCCTCGATCCAGCTACGCAACTTTGTCCAGTGGCACCAAAATTGCCCGCGATGACGCCGTTGATTGCACTTTCTATATCGGCGTCTTCAAACACAACAATGGGTGACTTGCCGCCGAGTTCGAGCGAGGTAACGGCAAAGTTTTCCGCTGAATTGCGGACGATATGTCTTGCGGTTTCGGGACCACCGGTAAAGGCAATGCGGGCAACGTCAGGATGGCTGGTCAGCAAACGGCCGCAGGGTTCACCAAAGCCGGTAATAACATTGACCACACCGGGTGGAAATCCAGCCTGGTCGACTAGTTTTGCAAACTCGAACATCGGTGCCGGCGCCTGTTCCGAAGCCTTTAACACCACGGTACAGCCTGCCGCCAGCGCGGGTCCGAGTTTTGTCGCGGTCAAAAACATTTGTGCATTCCAGGGTACCACGGCAGCGACTACGCCAATAGGTACACGCTTAGTGAAAACGTGCATATTGGGTTTGTCAATTGGCAGGGTAGCCCCCTGAACCTTGTCGGCGAGACCCGCGTAATAATAATAGAAATCAGCCACGTAGCCTGTTTGTGCGCGCGTTTCCTTTGCCAGTTTGCCGCTATCCGTGGTTTCGATATCGCCGAGTAGTTGCGCGTTTTCAGCAATCAAATCACCAAGCTTGCGCAGCATTTTTCCGCGCTGGGTGGCATTCATATCGGCCCAGGGTCCCTGTTTGAGTGCGCGGTCGGCGGCGGCAACCGCTCGATTTACTTCGGCCTCACCGGCGACTGCGGCGGTGGCCCAGACCTTCCCGGTAGCGGGGTTGATCGAATCCAGGGTCGTGCCATCCGCAGCGTCACACCATTCCCCGTCGATGTACATTTGATAATGTTGCATGGCGAATCCCCTTTAGATTTTAATGCTGAGCTGAGATTTTAAGTCGGTTCGTTATTGATCCAGGCTTCGGCGTTGCCGATTAATCCTGCAGGCTTGCCCAGTAAGCTGCAAACTGAAACGCAATCCGACCACTGCGCGAGCCGCGTGAGGTAGCAAATCGAATCGCCTCGACACGCGTGTCCTCGTCCATCTTCTGATTTCGCGATTGCAGCGTCTGCTCGACAACGGCGAGATACTGATCCTGGGTAAACGGATGAAAGGACAACCACAGCCCAAATCGGTCGGATAATGACACTTTTTCTTCGATGGTTTCGCTCGGATGCAACTGGCCATCGACCATCGTGCTGTCGAGATTGTCTTTCATCATTTCCGGCATCAGGTGACGTCGATTCGAAGTCGCATAGATTAAGACATTCGCAGGTTGGGGTTGCAACGAACCTTCCAGGCAGGCCTTGAGTGCCTTGTATGAATCATCGTTTGCTTCAAATGACAGGTCGTCGAGGTAAATAATGAATTTGCGATTGTCATTGGCCAGTGTTTTGATGACTTCGAATAGCTGCCGCGTGGCAGATTTCGGAATTTCGACCACGCACAATTCAGTCTCGCTAAACTCGTTGAGTTGCGCCTTGATTAAAGAAGACTTGCCCGTACCTCGCGCACCCCAGAGCAGAGTGTTGTTTGCTGGTTTACCCTGCAAAAACTGGGCGGTATTTCTACTGATTAAATCCTTCTGTCGCTCTATATGTAACAAATCCGCCTTGTCTACACGGTCGAAGTTGGCTATTCCCTGTAAACCATTGTCCGTCCAGCGATAGGCACGAAACGAGGCATCGGTTTCCAGCTGCTGCTTTGGCGGGACGATTGTTTCCACGCGGTCGAGCAGTTCGTTGAGGCGTTTAAATAATTTATCGATATCTTGCATCGTCAGGCATCCAGTTTCTTGTATTTGATGCGGTGTGGTTGATCCGCATCATGCCCCTGACGTTGTTTGCGATGGCTCTCGTATTCAGAATAGTTACCTTCGTAGGCATATACCTGACTGTCTCCTTCAAAGGCAAGAATATGCGTCGCGATACGATCAAGAAACCAGCGATCGTGTGAAATGACAACTACACAGCCCGGAAATTCGAGTATCGCGTCTTCCAGTGCGCGCAGGGTTTCGATATCCAGATCGTTGGTCGGTTCATCGAGCAATAATAAATTACCGCCACTTTTAATTAATTTGGCCAGATGCAGTCGATTGCGTTCACCACCCGATAAGTCTTTTACATACTTTTGCTGGGCCGCACCGCGAAAATTAAACCGGGAAACATAGGCGCGTGATGGCACTTCATAGTTGCCGACGATAATATTGTCGAGGCCATCGGAGAGTTCCTGCCATACGGTTTTACTGCCGTCAAGATCGTCTCGAGATTGATCGACATAAGCTATTTTTACGGTTTCACCAATTTTAATTGTGCCTTCGTCAAGCGACTCCTGGCCCACGATGATTTTAAACAGTGTCGATTTTCCCGCGCCGTTAGGGCCGATAACGCCGACTATACCGCCGCGAGGTAACTTGAATTCGAGATCCTGGTACAACAGCTTATCGCCGTAAGCCTTCTTGCCGTTTTCGATTTCGACAACAACATCGCCCAGTCTTGGACCTGGCGGAATATACAGTTCCCGGGTTTCTGCGCGTTTCTGGTATTCCTGTGAGGAGATTTCCTCGAAGCGCTTGAGCCGGGCCTTGCTCTTCGACTGGCGGCCCTTTGGATTCGAGCGCACCCATTCGAGTTCGGCCTTCATCGACTTTTGCCGGGCTTTCTCTGAACGCTCCTCGTGTTCCAGACGCTTTTGCTTCTGTTCCAGCCAGGAAGAATAGTTACCCTGCCAGGGAATTCCGTGGCCGCGGTCCAGCTCGAGAATCCAGCCTGCGACATTGTCGAGAAAATATCGATCGTGAGTTACCGCTACCACGGTCCCCGAGAAATCCTTCAAAAAGCGTTCGAGCCAGGCGACTGACTCGGCATCCAGGTGGTTAGTAGGTTCATCCAGAATTAGCATATCGGGGTTGGATACCAGCAGCTTGCAAAGCGCGACCCGGCGTCTTTCACCCCCTGATAAATTTTCTACCGCAGCATCCCAGGGCGGCAGGCGCAATGCATCCGCGGCAATTTCAAGCTTGCGTTCCAGTTCCCAGGCACCGGCATTATCAATTTTCTCCTGAAGATCGGCCTGTAACGCGAGTAGATCATTCATTTCATCGTCTGACATGGGTTCGGCAAACTTCATGCTGACTTCATTGAAGCTGTCGAGTAAGGCTTTGGTTTCAGCGACACCTTCTTCAACATTGGCACGCACGTCTTTACTATCGTCCAACTCCGGCTCCTGCGCCAGGTAGCCGATCTTAATGCCGCTTTGTGGCCTTGCTTCGCCGGTAAATTCCTTATCGACACCCGCCATGATTCTCAGCAGGGTGGATTTACCCGCACCGTTATATCCAAGCACGCCAATTTTTGCCCCCGGGAAAAAATTGAGTGAGATATCTTTCAGGATTTCAGTTTGGGGCGGCACGACTTTGCCAACACCATTCATGGTAAAAATATACTGAGCCATTAATTCAATTCCGCATGGGCGAGCCCGCATGTTTTATCGTGGCGGGCGTGGGGTGGTAGGTTAATAGGGGACGTGGCACAATTTTAAACGCGGAATATCTGGACACTGAGATAGATATAAATTGTGCCACGTCCCCTATTAACTCGCGTTGTTCTGGAAAATGAGCCCGGTTTTCGGCTAAGAGATAGCTACACCGCTAATATCTTGTACAATTACCGGTAGCCAAAGCTTAAACATACGCTATTATGTTAATAAATATCAAATAAAACAATAAACTAGCGGGAATTTCAGAGATGAGCATGAAGAAAATGCAGCAAGAGAGCTACCTGTCCGGTGCCAATGCTGTTTTTATCGAGGAGCTGTACAGTAAATTTTTGCAAAATGAAAACGATGTCGATGAAAATTGGCGAACCTGGTTTTCGGAATTAAAGAACGGAGAATTGGCTCCGGATCAGGATCACCTCGCTATTCAGGAACAGATTAAAAGTGCGGTGATGAACAAAAAATCCGCCGCCCCGACAGTTAGTAGCGCTCAGCATGAACACCAGGTTAAACAACTTGCAGTTTTTCAGCTAATCAACGCCTACCGATTTAAAGGTCACCAAAAAGCCGACCTCGATCCCCTCAAACTTAAGGAAGTGGAGACTATAAGCGATCTCACACTCGAGGGGCATAATCTCAGCGAGGCAGATCTGGATATCGTATTTAACACGGGCTCGATGTTTGGCGCCGACGAGTTATCGCTCAGGGAAATCATCGGGCGACTGGAACAAACCTACTGCGGCACACTCGCTTCGGAATACATGTATATCGAAGATCTGGCGCAGAAAAGGTGGGTTCAGGAACACCTTGAAACTAGCCTGTCGACACCGGATTTCAGGGAAGGGCGTAAAAACAGGATACTGGATCGGATTATCGCGGCGGAGAATCTCGAAAAGTACCTGCATACTCGATACATCGGCCAAAAGCGATTTTCGTTGGAAGGCGGTGAATCCCTTATTCCCTTGCTCGACCGGATTATTCAGGAGGCTGGCGCTACCGAAACACACGAAGTCGTGATTGGCATGGCCCATCGTGGGCGTTTGAATGTTCTCACCAATATATTCGGCAAAATGCCGGCAGACCTGTTCGACGAGTTTGAAGGTAACATCGAATGGGATGAACGCTCGAATTACGACGTCAAGTACCACCAGGGGTTTTCATCTGATATATATACCGATTCGGGACCGATGCACCTGGCGCTGGCATTTAATCCCTCGCACCTGGAAATAGTCGATCCTGTGGTAGAAGGCTCGGTGCGGGCGCGCCAGCGACGATTCGAAGGTCGTACCACCAGTGACGTATTGCCGGTTTTGATCCATGGCGACGCCGCGTTTGCGGGTCAGGGTGTGGTGATGGAGACTTTTACCATGTGTAAGACTCGCGGTTACAAAACCGGGGGTACGATACATATCATTGTCAATAACCAGATCGGCTTTACGACCAGTAATCCAAGAGACGTACGATCGTCTGTGTATTGCACCGAAATTGCTCGAATGATTCAGGCGCCGATATTTCATGTTAACGGCGATGATCCCGAAGCCTGTGTTTTCATTGCGGAACTGGCGGTTGAATTTCGCGAGAAGTTTCAGCAGGACGTGGTTATCGACATGATTTGCTATCGACGTTACGGCCATAACGAGGCGGACGAGCCCGCGGTCACCCAGCCGATGATGTACGAGGCTATCCGTAATCATCCACGCCTGGTTGATTTGCATTCGCAAAGGTTGATAGACCAGGGTTTCACTACGCGAGAAACCGTAGACGCGATGGTTGCCGATTATCGTAAGGCGATTGAACAGGGCGGTGGTGTGGCCCTGAACGTGATTTCGGGGCTCGAACCACTGTCTGCGAGGGACTGGGCCGGGCTCGATGCGGGCGATATTAACGTCAGTCGTGACACCCAGGCCAGCGCCGAAACCATACAACGCCTGGGCAAAAAGATGATGACCTTGCCGGAGGGGTATCAACTACACCACCGGGTTAAAAGGATAATGGATAATCGACAGAAAATGCTCGATGGGGAAATCTATTGTGACTGGGGTTTTGCCGAGATCATGGGCTACGCCTGTTTGCTGGATAAAAACTACTCGATTCGATTGTCGGGCCAGGATTGTGAGCGCGGCACCTTTTTTCATCGCCACGCGGCATTGCACGACCAGAATACCGGTGAGGTATATAAGCCACTAAAGCATCTGGACGAAAACCAGCCAAGATTCGAGGTCATTAACTCATTTCTTTCAGAAGAGGCGGTACTGGGGTTTGAGTATGGGTATTCTTCTACCGACCCTAACACCCTGGTGATCTGGGAAGCCCAGTTCGGTGATTTTGCGAATGGCGCCCAGGTCGTAATCGATCAGTTTATCAGTTCAGGAGAAATAAAATGGGGGCGTTTGAGTAACCTCGTGATGTTGTTACCCCACGGTTATGAAGGGCAGGGGCCCGAACATTCATCCGCAAGGCTGGAACGTTATCTGCAACTCTGCGCACAGCATAATATGCGAGTTGTGATACCAACCCTGCCATCTCAGATATTCCACCTGTTGCAGAGTCAAATGACGAGCGGATATCGAAAACCTCTGATAGTCATGAGCCCCAAGAGTTTACTGCGTCATGAGTCCGCCGTATCGCCCCTCAGTGCATTGACTGACGGGGAGTTTCAGAAAATCATTCCCGAAACCGACGATCTTGATCCAGTCAAGGTAAAGCGGCTGATTATTTGTTATGGCAAAATCTACTACAAGTTGCATGAGGTTCGTCAGCAACAGTATGATCTCAGTACCGCGATCGTACGAGTCGAACAACTCTATCCTTTCGCGCGGGTGGATTTACATAAAGTACGCGATCAGTATCCTAACCTGGAAAATGTAGTATGGTGCCAGGATGAACCACGCAACCAGGGCGCCTGGCGTGAATACAAGAGCCGACTCCATGAAACCTTTGCACCCTTAAGGGTGCAATATGCGGGTCGTATTTCGTCGGCGTCATCAGCGGCTGGATACATGGCATTGCATCTGGAGCAGGAAAACAGGCTAGTCAGGGATGCATTCGAACTAGAGAATTCATTCGAATTAGAAAAACCATAATAAATAGATCTTTTTAAAAACATGAACATTACCATTGGAGCAAATCATGTTGGTAGAACTGAAAGTTCCCGTATTACCTGAATCAGTTACCGAGGGTACTCTCGGCGAGTGGCACAAGAATGTTGGTGACGCGGTAGCCGCAGATGAAATAGTCGTCGATCTGGAAACGGATAAGGTTGTACTGGAAATCGTCGCAACCAGTGCCGGTGTTCTCGAATCCATCGCCTATGAAACCGGAGACACGGTTAAGAATAATGAAGTGCTGGGTGTAATCAATACCGAAGCCGCCGCTCCGGTAACTAAAAGCAGCGAGCCAGAAAAGGCAGCAGCGTCAAACAAGGCAAGTCCCTCGGTTAGAAAGTTAATCAATGAAAACGATCTTGAAGCCGACGATATCAAGGCCAGCGGTAAAAAAGGCCAGATTCTGAAAGAAGATGTGCTTCAGCATATCCAGGAACAGGCTCCTGCCGCCGAAAAAACGGTCGATGTTACTCCTGCGGCAGCAGACAGTCCGGATCTTCCAATGGCGGGCAGAAATGATCGACGGGTACCGATGAGCCGGCTACGAGCGAAGATCGCCGAGCGTCTCAAACAGGCGCAAAACACGGCCGCGTTGTTGACTACGTTTAACGAGGTTAACCTGAAACCGTTAATGGATACGCGCGCTAAATATAAAGACGCATTTGAGAAGGCCCATGGTGTAAAGCTGGGTATGATGTCATTTTTTACGCGCGCCTCGGTCGAAGCGCTAAAGCGATTCCCGGCAGTGAATGCATCTATCGATGGTGGTGATATTGTATATCACGATTATTTCGATATTGGCATTGCGGTAAGCTCAAATCGCGGTCTGGTGGTACCGGTATTACGCGATGCCGACCAGCTTAGCTATGCGGATATAGAGAAATCTATCCGTTCATTGGGTGAACGCGCCCAGTCCGGCAAGTTGGGAATCGATGAACTTACCGGTGGCACCTTTAGCATTACCAATGGCGGCATATTCGGTTCGATGTTATCGACACCCATCTTGAATCCACCGCAAAGTGCGATTCTTGGTATGCATTCAATTATGCAGCGTCCGGTGGTGATTGACGGTGAAATTGTCGCCCGGCCAATGATGTACCTGGCGCTAACCTACGATCATCGAATTGTCGACGGTAAAGAAGCGGTACAATGTCTCGTGGCAATTAAAAATATACTCGAAGATCCGACCCGATTGTTGCTGGGAATATAGTTTATAAGGAAAATTTAATGGAAAATTTGGCAGGCGACTGTTTTGTCGCGCACCGTACCAGTGGAATTAAATCGTATTAAAAAAACTGAGTATCGATTTCTTTTGTGGTGCTTTTGATTCCGCGCTGGCAACTGTTATCTGTCCAGCGGCTATTTCATAGTCCAGCGTAACGCCATCGACTTCGCGTACGCGAGTACCTTCTCGATCAACAAAAATAAACAAACTGGAATCTTCGGCCCGCCAGGTTAGTTTGGCTAAAATCTCTGTATCGTCATCTTTGATTTCAATCCAGTCACCCAGTTTTAAACTATCGGCCTCTGAAACCGTGGTTTCGACATCTTGCCGAATTTCCGGATCAGCATCTAAAACTTCCTGATTTTTAGCAACTGGCTGGCTGTCGGTGGATTTCGCGACCGATGTAGAGTCGGTAACTTTATCGGTGCTAGCTTCGACTTTTTTAGCTTGACTCTCAGGTTTCGGTGTTTTATCTAGTGCCTTGATATTGATCTCGGAATTGCGAATTACTTCCGCCTGTTCCAGCTCTAGATATTCAATCAGAGATTTTTGTAATTTAGCTGATAACTTTAACGAGTCCATACTCTTGACTAAAGATTTGCTGACATGCGGAATCATTGTCTGCAATGTCTGGTAGTCACATTCAACCGTTTTCGGCGTCAAGGCCCAGACCTGGGTTTTGACTGTCTGAACCAATTTAGTCCAGGATGACGACTTTAGCCCGTCGGTCAAGGCAACTTGCAGCATCAGGGGACTCCAGACCTTGTCGAATAATATGGTTGACCTGTTTTGAACCTGCAATGGAATGGTGAATTCCTGCATCATCGACAGTACGATCTGGGTGGTTTTGGTGACTTCAGCAGCTTTGTCAGGTTGTTGCTTCACTGTTACCGGATTCGCCGGGGCTACTGTGCCTGCTTGATATAAATCGAGTAATTCCTGGTAAGCAACGAAATTGACCACTTCACAATTTACAATCTTGTTAATTCCCTGTTGCAATATTTCGATGCCCGGGCAATCCCTGTTACCGGAGTTCGCCAGGTCAATCTCGGTTTTGACTACAGTCTCGATGAACCGGCGTATCGGGTTACTGGAGTGATCGATAAAACCACTTTCCTGTAAAATCGAGATTAACATGTTGATTTGCAGGCGTGCGAGCTGGGTTTTTATTTCATCGGATAATTCCTGGTCTATAAAGGCCAGGTGAAACAGCATGGATAGTAAATCGATTTCCTGCTTGAAATCGCTTAGTCCCAGTTCGGATATTCGTACATCAAGCTCGGCAAATACGATGTGAAAATCACGCGGTGCGAGGCGGGATTTATTTTTAATATCCTGCAGGTGGATTAATAGATCCGGATGCTCGGAAAAGTCTATGACGCTAGATTTTTTACCCGACCCAGGTGATGGTACGGGGGTTAAACGGCTGGCCTTTGAATTTAACATGGTTTGAGTTCTGGCTTTTCGACGTAATTACGGCAATTCTGTTTAGAGTATGATAATAGTCAATTCTAGCCCGTTTGTTGAAACAATTTGGACGGGCCAGACCTGAACTGTAAACCTGACAGACCTCAAATATCTGCGACTATTGTCATATAAACGAATTTTTGAATAAATATGGTGACGGATAGTGGTATATTTCGCCTGAGTTCGACCGGTACCCCATTCCAACCTACCTACTATGTGTTTTTTATGGCACTCATAAACCAGGCCAAATCAGTTGTATTACTGCTTTTACTGATCCTGCTCTCCGTCGGGGTGCGAGCCGAACTAGACCCTGAGATCATGAAACAAATTGGGTTTGCCGATGCGCTGCTGACCAAAAATGAAAAGATAATTTTGGTCCGCGAGGATTTCACGCTGGCAGAGTTAAAGGAACTCGCGAAATCCGCCGTCAAGGTAAAATCCGAGGCCAAAGCATGCATAGCATCGAACGAATCCAGCATTGAAAAAGTGTTGTTGGATATCGAACTGTTGGGGGAGGTTATTGAACCCGAAGACAGGGAAGTCACTAAAAAACGCAATAGCCTCGACGAAACAAAGCAAAAACACGAAACCCAGTTGGCCACCTGTCGTCTACTACGGCTACGCAGTAACCAGCTAATCGAGGCCACTCAGAAAAAAGAACAGAAACTAATTGCGTCTGAGTTACTCAGTCGTAACAAAACCCTGTTGCAACACGTCAGGGACAACCTCAGCAATCCAGGGGAAGGGTTTTACTCACTGGTCGATTTTGTGGTTTCTTCGTCGGGTTTGGAAGTTGTTTATAAAAATCGATATCTGCTGTCGATACTCATCGTTGCCGCGGTACTCGGGACCTGGTTGCTGCAAAAGCTTTTCAGTACGGCGATTAACAGAAACCGTGAAAAACCACCTCGCAGTTTTGCCGGAAAAATATTTTTCTCAATTTTAACCGCGTCTTCACGCTACATGCTGCCGTTATTACTGAGTACTTTTTTTGCAGTTTATTTTCTGTATTTTGGCCTGTCAAACCACAAATTTCCATTTGTCGCGCTGGTGAGCATTGGCCTTTTCCTGTACGTGTTACTGACTCTAATATTACGGATTTTTCTGAACCCGGTAGATCCCGCCGGTTCACTCACGAGTCTTCCTAAAGATGTAGCGGCGAGGCTCGACCGGCGTCTTAACCTGCTGGCCGTATTACTGTTTGCCGGGTTTTTGCTATTTTCCGCCAGTCAACTATACGAGTTCTCGGATGCGGTTACCGGCATTCTACGCAATATTTACATCACCCTGGTAATCCTGAACCTGTGTTGGGCATTCTGGTTACTCGGTTACATCAAGGGTCTTGGCAATAAGCATGTGTTGCGCCTGGTTATCATCCTCACTTTATTGACTGGAATGTTTGCCGATTGGGCAGGTTATAACAACCTCTCGATTTTTATCGTGGTGGGAATTTCCGGGTCGGTAATGGCCTGGGTAATTACGCATTTCATCATCATCTTGTGGACCGAATTCTTCAACAGTCTCGACGATGGAGATTTTGCCTGGCAACGTTCCT
>QNFD01000052.1 GCA_003645435.1 Gammaproteobacteria bacterium
AATTTCAATCATTACAACATTCTGAGATAAATTATTGAATTATCGAGATATTCATCAATATGAGTGCCGCCTTCGTGCAATATACGGACTAGGCATACTTTCGGAGTTCACCTTTACCTTCGACATTTTCGATGCAACGTCCGCATAGTTCGGGATGCCTGGAGTCACTGCCAACTTCTTCGCGATGATGCCAGCAGCGTACGCATTTGGTATATTCACTGGGTCTGGCCTCGACGACGATATCGTGACCCGACTCGAGTCGAACGGGCTCGACTTTTGTCCCGGACAGGGGTGCAAGCCTGGCCTCGGAAGTAATCAGTACAAAGCGCAGCTCATCACTGATGACCTGTAACTGGTCAAGCAGGGCCTGATCGGCGTAAATGGTGACCTCGGCATCGAGGCCCGAGCCGATTTTTCGGTCCTGCCGCAGGGTTTCCAGGTTTTTGCTAACCTCGACGCGAACCTGATCGAGCAAATCCCAGACTTCGACTTTTATCGCATCATTTTCGTAGCCAAACAAACCCTCGTACCACTCGGCGGTGAACACACCCAGGTCTTCGCGGTCCCCGGGCATGTTTTCCCAGACCTCGTCCGCGGTAAAACTGAGGATTGGGGCGATCCAGCGCGTCATCGCCTCGTTAACGTGAAACATTGCCGTCTGGCATGATCGGCGGGCTAGCGAATCATGTTGGGTCGTGTATTGCCGGTCCTTGATGACATCAAGATAAAAACCGCCCAGGGTTTCCGAGCAAAAATTGTGAATCTTTTGCACGGCGACATGGAATTGATAGTCGTTATAGAGTTGCTGCAGTTCGTGCTGCAAATTATATGCTTGCGCGACAATCCAGCTATCGAGTGCCAGCAGATCGGACGCATCGACCACATCCTTTACTGGATCGAAGCCACTCGTGTTGGCAAGCAGGAAACGCAGGGTATTGCGTATACGGCGGTAAGAATCGGCGGTGCGTTTGAGGATTTCATCCGAAATTGACATTTCACCGGAATAGTCGGTTGCCGCCACCCACAGCCGTAAAATATCAGCGCCTAGCGAATTCATCACCTTAATTGGCGCGACCACGTTGCCGACTGATTTCGACATTTTCATGCCTTTCGAGTCAACCGTAAAACCATGGGTTAACACCTGCCGATAGGGCGCCTTGCCATGCATGGCGCAGGAAGTCAGCAGCGACGATTGAAACCAGCCCCGGTGTTGATCCGAGCCTTCGAGGTACATATCGGCCGGAAAACTAAAGCGATCATCGTTATGTAGCACGCTAAAATGCGTGGTGCCTGAATCGAACCAGACATCGAGTGTGTCGGTAACCTTGAAGTATTGATCGGCATCTTCACCCAGAAAATCTTGCGCGGTCATTGAAAACCATGCCTGAATGCCTTCAGTTTCTATACGCCTGGCGACCTGTTCGATCAGATCGGCGGTATCAGGGTGTAACTCTCCCGATTCCCTGTTGATGAAAATAGTAATCGGCACTCCCCAGAAACGCTGGCGCGAGATACACCAGTCGGGCCGGTTTTCGATCATGCTCTCGATGCGGGCCTGTCCCCAGGACGGTACCCATGCTACCTTTTTAATTTCTGCCAACGCGCACTCGCGCAGACCGGCGCCATCCATGCTGATGAACCATTGAGGTGTTGCGCGAAAAATGATTGGGGTTTTGTGGCGCCAGCAATGCGGGTAACTATGCAGGAATTTTTCTTCGTGTTGTAAATTATGCGCCTGCTTTAATACCTCGATCACATGCTCGTTGGCATTGAACACGTGTTCACCGGCGAAGAACTCGGTGCTCTCGAGAAAACAACCATTGTCGGCAACCGGGTTATAAATTTCGAGGCCGTATTTTTTCCCGAGTATAAAGTCGTCCAGACCGTGGCCCGGTGCGGTATGAACGGCACCCGTGCCCGCTTCGAGGGTAACGTGATCACCCAGTACCAGCAGTGACTCACGCGCGTAAAACGGATGGCGTAATAGATGGTTTTCGAGTAATTCTCCCTTGCCATAGGCGATTACATGGTAGTCGTCGATAGCGTAGCGCGCCATCGCGTCTTTCATTAAATCCTCTGCCAGGAATAACCTTTCCTTGCCATTTATGCCGTCGATCTGAACTACCACGTATTCGTAATTTGGATTCAGCGCAACCGCTAGATTTGCCGGCAGGGTCCAGGGCGTCGTGGTCCAGATTAGTACAGATAGCGGGCCTTCCCCGGGATGACCTGGTGCTATATGTAAAGCGTTGATGAATGCCTCTTCGTCGACAACTGGAAACTTGACGTCGATCGCCGGCGAGGTTTTATCCTTGTAGTCAACTTCTGCTTCGGCCAGGGCAG
The DNA here is from genome assembly GCA_003645435.1 of Gammaproteobacteria bacterium. The sequence continues at coordinate 2,344 of QNFD01000052.1, forward strand.
AGCCGCAATCGGTACACCAGTGCACCGGCTTGTCGCCTCGCTGCAAGTGGCCGTTGGCGATAATTTGTCCGAGTGCGCGTACGATATTGGCCTCGGTGTCGTAATTCATGGTCAGATAAGGGTTTTCCCAGTCACCGAGCACACCGAGACGGATGAAATCGATTTTCTGATTTTCGATCTGCTTTTGCGCATAGGTTCGGCAGGCACGGCGAAATTCATCGGCATCGACCTTAACCCCGGCCTTACCAATTTTTTTCTCGACCTGGTGTTCAATCGGCAGGCCGTGGCAGTCCCAGCCCGGCACATAGGGTGCGTCTTCGCCATTCAAGGTGCGTGATTTGACGATCATGTCCTTTAAAATCTTGTTAACCGCGTGGCCTATATGGATGTCACCGTTCGCATAGGGAGGTCCATCGTGAAGTACATAACGTTTTCTGCCTTTTCGAGCGGCACGAATTTTTCCATAGAGATCCTGGTCCTGCCATTTTTGCAGGCGTTCGGGTTCGCGATTGGCGAGATTGCCGCGCATCGGAAACCCGGTATCGGGGAGATTTAATGTAGATTTGTAGTCGGTCACGTAGGTTTTAGTTGCCTGTCTAATTCAATTGTTCAAAGTATCGCCTGGCTTTAACGGTGTCCTGTTCGATATGGAGGCTTAATTCCTCAAGCGACTCAAATTTTTCCTCATCGCGTATCTTGTGTAAAAACTCAACATCGACACAGCAGCCATAAACATCCTGATCAAAATCAAGAATGAAGACTTCGAGGATGGTGTCAACACCATCTACCGTGGGGCGCGTGCCTATACTGGCCACGCCCGGTAGCACGCGATTATCTATACCTTTCACCGATACCGCAAATATTCCTTTAACAATCAGGGTATTATCACCCATTTTTATATTAATAGTCGGAAATCCGAGTTCACGCCCCAGTTTTTTGCCATGTGCGATCTTACCGGACAGTGTATAAGGCCGCCCGAGCAGCTTCGCCGCCTGCTCGAAATCATCACTTTGAATAGATTCACGGATTCTTGTGCTACTGACGCGGCTGTCGTCAATGAGCAATGTATTGGTGTTTTCGACGATAAACCCGTATTTTTCACCGCATTCCTGCAGGAACTGGAAATCGCCGCTGCGATTTTTGCCAAATCTGAAATCGTCACCGATTACGAGGTGTCGAATATTAAGACGATCGACTAAAATTTGTTTAACAAATTCCTCGGCATAGAGATCTGCCAGGGTACGATCAAATTTCAGGCACAACAGGTAGTCAATTTGTTTCGACTTGAGATAGTCGAGTTTTTCACGAAAACGCGCCAGCCGTTTCGGCGCCTGGGCCGGTGCGAAAAACTCGATCGGCTGCGGTTCAAAAATAATCACGATGCTGGGCAATTGATACTCGCTAGCGACCGCTTTTAGCTGCTCCAGGACCTGCTGGTGGCCCCGGTGAATGCCATCAAAATTGCCGATCGTGACCACGCTGGCCGAGAGCGGGCGGGTCAGATTGTGAAGTCCACGAATGAGTTGCATGATGATATTAGATAGCGAAATGATCGCGGCGAAAGCCCATTATCCAGAGCATCAGGGCGTAACACAAGATTGCCGGCACTATCAGGATTGAGAGTTGATAGACGCGCTCAAACCATCTCCACTGGGACCATAGTTCAATATCCGGTGATAACAGCATAATAACCAGCGACATGGCGCAACAGGCGAGCAGAATCCTGAGTAAAGGCAGGCTTAAATCGCCTAATCTTTCGATAATTGCGTCCTTTCTCAGTGTTAAAGCCAGCATCGTCGCATTGAAATAGGCGGAGGCGGTGGTTGCCAGGGCGAGACCGACATGCGGTGCAATAAAATCGGAATCCAGCATCGACACCACAAAAACGACGTTGAGAATCATGTTCAAAATCATTGCCATTATACCGATACGCACCGGGGTCCTGGTATCCTGTCTGGCGTAAAACCCACTGGCGAGAATCTTGATCAATATGAAAGCCGGCAGCCCGAGACTGTAGGCCATTAAACTATAGCCTGCCATCATCGAGTCGCTGTCCGCGAATTCGCCGTACTGGAACAGTGTGGCAAGAATGGGTTGTGACAACAGGAACAGGCCGATTGCCGCTGGTATCGCGATCAACAGGGCGAGCTTTACTGCCCACTGCAGGGTTCGATTGAAATGGGTGGCGCCTTCCTTATAGTGCGCTTCGGAAAGGTTGGGTAAAACCACGGTTGCAAGGGCAATGCCGAATACGCCGAGCGGAAACTCGAGCAAACGATCCGAGTAGTACAGCCATGCGACACTGCCGGAAACCAGGAACGAGGCGATAAAGGTATCGAACAACAGGTTAATCTGCGCCACCGAAGAGCCGAATAATGCCGGGATCATTAGTTTAATAATCTTTTGGACACCTTCATGTTGCCAGCCCCAGGCCGGTTTCGGCAATAATCCCTCGCGATATAAAAACGGTAACTGGAAAAGCAATTGCAGGATACCCGCGAGCAATACCCCCCAGGCCAGTGCCGTGATTGGAGCCTCGAGTAGCGGGCTTAGCCAGATAGCGCAGGCGATCATGCTCAGGTTTAATAGAACCGGGGTAAATGCCGGGACCGCAAAATGTTTCCAGGTATTCAAGATACCGCCGGCCATCGCGGTCAGCGAAATTAACAGGATGTAGGGAAAAGTAATGCGCAGCATCTCTGCGGTCAGATTAAATTTTTCCGGCTGATCGATAAATCCGGCGGCGAATACACTGATTAACAGGGGTGAGGCAAGGACCCCGGCGAGGCTCAGGATCAGTAATATAACCCCCATTGTGCCGGCTACACGATTGATTAAATCACGCGTCTGGGCTTCGCTAAATGCATTGCGGTACTCGGTTAGTACCGGTACAAAAGCGAGTGAAAATGCTCCCTCGGCAAACAATCGACGTAGAAAATTAGGAATTTTAAAGGCAACAAAAAATGCGTCAGCAGCGTCACCCGCGGAAAAAAACCGTGCAATGACGATATCGCGAGCCAAACCGAGAATACGCGACAGCAGGGTCATTGATCCGACCGACAGGGTTGATTTGATTAAGGTGGCCACGGTTGCGCAGGTAGTTAGCTCTAAAAGCGCAGGATTTTAGCATTTAAACCGCTTGCTTATCAGCTATTTCGGGTTGACATGGCCTCGCTCAGTAATGATAATGCGCGCCTGATTTTTTAAAGCCTTATTGAGGAGAAACCCTTGGCTAATTCACCTTCTGCAAAAAAACGTGCTAGTCAGGCCGAACAACGCCGTCAGCGTAATGCCGGTAGCCGTTCGATGATGCGTACCTATCTCAAGGCGACCGTTGCCGCGATCGCATCCGCCGACAAGGCCGCTGCCGAGGCCGCCTACAAAAAAGTGGTGCCGATTCTGGATAGCTCAGCCAACAGTGGATTGATTAGCAGGAACAAGGCCGCTCGCCACAAGAGCCGCATGAACGCGCAAATTAAAGCATTGTAGTAATTCGTTATTCAAGATTTAAGAGAGGCCGGTTGATACCGGCCTTTTTTTTGCCCGGGTTAAAAATCCGGTTCAGCCTGTATTCAGATAGCCTGTACTAAAGTGCGTTCATCGTTCAAAACACCAGGAGATAACGATGAACAGGCGACACGTCAGCAAGATCAGTATTTCACTGCTATCAGCCCTGTTATTAATGGGGTTGGCGGCCAATCCGGCGCAGGCCGATCACAGCGAGCAAACCGATCACACGGATAATGCCAATAACGTAATAGTACCCCTGGCCGTAGGGGTAGTAATAGGGTCGATGCTATATCACGGGCATGGGCATCACTACCAGTACTCGAGACGTCACCATGGCTATTACTCCAGTTATCGTCGACATGGCTACGGTCACCGCGGCTACGGACGCAGTGGATATGGCCACGGCGGTTATGGGCACAGGTCGCATAGTTCCAGCTATGGTGGTTACAGCCGCAGGTCCGCACACGGCGGAAACAAACATCAATCAAAACCCCGGCATCAATCAAAATCCAGGCACTAGCGCCAGGAAGTCCAGGTGATGCAAATCAAAACAGGGTTTTTAGTGGCAGGTCTGTTGTACGGATCCATGATGTCGAGTTATGCGCAGGACGATGCTCAGGTTTCACGTTCGGCAGGTAAACTGGCAGTGGATGACAGTATTGAATTGATGTCTGTTGTGCGGCATCGGCAGCCGGTGTTAAGCCCGGCCCCCGATAGTGCTCAAACCCGTGACATGAACTCCCCGCAGGGCCTCGAGAATCGAACCGGCATGGCTAATCGCTATGATCAACAGTTCTCAGTGTACGATGCCGATGTTTACCTGATGTCTGATCTTGATGGTGATGGTTATCACCACGCCCTCAACGTATTTTTTGATGTGGATGCCGGTTACGACAACGCAACCGTCTACGTCAAGCTGTACCTGAGCCACAATGGTGGGCCCTGGCGTTACTTCTATACTACCGATTTGTTCGACATTTACGCCGATGACTACGAGGACGCCTACGAGGTTGCCACCGAATTACTGGAGGGTTATGTGCCGGGTGACTACGATATTTTAATCGAGGTGTTTAGTCTCGATCATGCCGATATGGTGGCCAGTCAGTTACTCGACCACTTTTATCTTGGCCGGGATGTGCCGCTGGAGGACCTCAGCTGGGATCGTAGCGAAGAATACTATTACGAAGAAGAGTACTTTTACTCCGAAGGCGGTGGCGGCAGTTTTTCATTGCATTACCTACTACTGATTTTACTGGTGGTGATCGCAGCCAGGGGCGCTAGTTCTGTAGCCCCCGAGCAATAACAAGAAGAAGAAAAAGCGCTCCTGCGCTGCGATCTTTTTATATGATGGGTTCGCACCCATCCTATGAATTGAATAAACCTTAGGTGGAACATGTAGGATGGGTGCAACCCATCATCTCAGCCGGTTGGCGGTTAACGCTTCATCGATAATCCAGTCTCGAACCTGTTGTGCAGGCGGTGACAGGGTCGTTCTCTCGGACCAGATCAAATGAAATTCCTCGTCGGTGATCCAGCTATCCGGCAACACCGCAAGTAACAATCCGCGCTCAGTCAGGGGGCTGACGACGTGGCTCCATCCCATCGCAATGCCTTCACCGGACATGGCGGCCTGAATAACCAGTGCATAGTCATTCAAACGTAAGCCCTCGCCATTGTCGACATAATCCAGCCCAAAGGCTTTAAACCAGTCCCGCCATTTGGGTCTGGGACGGAAAGGTTCCTCCAGGTGAATCAGCGCATGATTAAACATATCCGCTACCGATACCGGCATACCGTTGGTTGCGACATAAGACGCACTCGCCACTGGCAGCAACTCCTCTATGGCGATGCATTCTGAATCATATCCCTGCCACTTTCCCCTGCCGCGCCGGATGCCGAGCGATACATTTTCATTTTCAAGATCGGAATCTTTATCAACCACCTGCAAACGCAAATCGATATCCGGATAAGAGCTGTGCAAGCGTGAAAGCCTCGGCATGATCCAGTAGTTTGCAAATGCGGTAGATACCGAGAGCGTTACCTGGTCGGTAGGAGATTCCCGGTTTATTTCGAGCGCGGATTGCAAAATGCGACCCAGGCCGAGGGATACGGTGTTGTAAAAGCGTTCCCCGGCAGCGGTTAAGCGCACCTGTCGATGTTGACGATGAAACAGCTTTTGGCCAAGCGAATGTTCCAGTTGGCGCATCGCCAGGCTTACCGCGGGTTGTGATACGCCTAGTTCGCGAGCCGCCCTGGTAAATGACAAAAGGCGGGCACTAACCTCAAATACAAATAAATGGTGCGGTGAGTGAATCAGTTTGCGAAGTTTTTGCATAAATTAAACTTATGTAAATGAGTAAATTATTGATCGGTTACAGGGGTGGTAGCGCTTGCTATACTGCCGCGATGTTATACCGGAGAATTCACCTGTGAGCGAGCAGTATAATGCAGAACCCCGCGGCAGCGCCAGTCGTCGCAGGGGCGCGCGCGGGAAAAAACGCGAACGAAAAACTGTGGTCGCTCCAGCTTATGTAAAAAGGCAGATTCCTTTTTACGAGTTTCTCGGTGAAGAGGGCCTGGTGCGGCTTGAGGAGCAGGCCGAGTGGCTGATTCAGGAAGTCGGGCTAGAATTTCGAGATGATCCGAAGGCCCTGGAAATCTGGAAACAGGCGGGTGCCGATGTCAAGGGCACACGTGTCCGCCTCGACAAAGGCATGGCGCGCGATCTGTGCAAAACCGCACCATCCGAGTTTACCCAGTACGCGCGTAATCCTGCCAGGAATGTGCGTATTGGCGGTAAATCACAGGTATTTGCGCCGGTTTATGGCTCTCCATTTGTTCGGGATCTCGAGGGTGGACGGCGTTATGGTGCCTTTGCAGACTTCGAGAAGCTGGTAAAAATCGTCCACCAGTTACCCAGTTTGCACCATTCTGGGCTGGTCATCGTCGAACCCTGTGATTTACCCGTATCCAAGCGCCACCTCGATATGGTGTATGCGCATATGAAATTTGGCGACAGGCCGCACCTGGGGGCGATCACCGAAAAATCGCGCGCGCAGGACTCGGTTGATATGGCGAGAATATTACATGGCGCTGAATTCATGGAGGAGCATTGTGTGATCATGGGCAATGTCAACACCAATTCTCCCCTGCTTGTCGATCGCGTTGTCACCGAGGCGGCGCAGGTATACTGCGGCGCGAATCAGGGCCTCGTCGTCGCACCCTTTATTCTGGGTGGTGCGATGGGACCGGTAACCACCGCAGCGTCGATTGCGCAAGCCTTTGCCGAGGCGATGATGGTCGGTGCATTTACGCAGCTTGTACGCCCGGGCGCACCATTTATTCTCGGTAATTTCCTGTCTTCGATGAGCCTGCGAACCGGTGCGCCGACCTTCGGTATGCCGGAACCGATAATGTCCAACCTGGTGATCGGTCAACTGGCGCGGCGCCTGGGTGTTCCATTGCGTTGTGGTGGCTCACTCACCGCGTCGAAGCTGGCGGATGCGCAGGCCGCGTTCGAGAGTGCCGATTCGATGCTGTCGACGGTACTGGGTGGTGCGAATTTTGTGCTGCACGCTGCCGGCTGGCTCGAAGGCGGCCTTTGTACCGGCTATGAAAAACTGGTGATCGACGCCGACCGTCTCGGTGCTTACCAGGTCATGTTGGCGGGGCTGCCAATGGATGACAATGCGCTTGCGCGTGACGCTTATTCTGAAGTTGAGCCCGCGGGTCATTTCCTTGGTTGCTCGCATACGATGGCTAACTATGAAACCGCTTATTACGATGCCTTGCTGTCCGACAGTAACAATGTCGAGCAGTGGGAAGAAGAGGGTTCGAAAGATACCGCGCGCCGGGCCTACGAACGCTGGAACCAGTTGTTGAAGGAATATGAAGCGCCGCCGCTGGATGTGGCGAAGGATGAAGAGTTGCAGGAATACGTGGCGAAGCGTAAGGCGGAGATTCCGGATGCGTGGTACTAAATATCCTCACCCTAACCCTCGCGAGACGTCGCACCGCCCAGAGGGAGAGGGGACGATAATACTCCCTCTCCCTTGAGGGAGAGGGCAGGGGTGAGGGGGTTTTTATAAAGCAAAGCTCGGCATGACATCCGGCTGTTTGGTTTTAGCAACATTTTTTTGAGGATCCAATTGTGGAAACACACGCGAAAGTAGTCATCATCGGTGGTGGCGTGGTGGGATGTTCTATTCTTTTTCATCTCGCCAAGTTTGGCTGGAAAGATACCGTATTGCTGGAGCGAAACGAATTGACCTCGGGTTCGTCCTGGCACGCGGCCGGACAGATTCATACTATTTCATCGGATCCGAATATCTCGCGATTACAGGGCTATACGATCAATTTATACAAGGAAATTGAAGAGGTTTCCGGACATTCGGTCGGCATGCATAACACCGGCGGCTTTTACCTGGCCTCGAATAATGACTGGTACGATTATCTGAAAAGAGAGCGATCCAAAGCCCGCTACATGGGGCTCGATCAGGAATTTATTTCGCTCGAAGAAGTCGCGAGGCTGCATCCCCTGATCGACCCGAAACGTTATATTGCAGCCCTGTGGGACCCACTCGACGGTGATATCGACCCTTCCGGCGTGACCTACGCTTATGCCAAGGCGGCAAAGGTTCATGGCGCCAGCTACCATACCCATACAGCGGTCATTGAGACCAACCAGCGGCCGGACGGCAGTTGGGATGTGGTCACCGAGAAAGGCACGATCAATGCCGAGCACATTGTCAACGCAGGTGGTCTGTGGGCGCGAGAAGTCGGTCTTTTATCGGGCCTGCATTTGCCGGTACAGCCGATGGAGCATCATTACCTGATTACCGAGGCGATCCCCGAGATCGAGGCGCGCGAGGAGCGTTTGCCAGCTGGTATCGATTATGAAGGTAATATGTATTTTCGCCAGGAGGGCAAGGGTATGTTGCTTGGAACCTACGAACCGATAGCAACGCCCTGGTCGGTAAACGGTACGCCCCAGAATTTCGGTCATGAGTTACTGGAGCCCCAGCTCGATCACATCGCCGAACGCCTGGAACTGGGCTTCGAACGCATACCCGCGCTTGAGAGGGCCGGTATCAAGGATATTATTAACGGACCTTTTACCTTTGGTCCCGATGGCAACCCGATGATTGGACCGGTACCGGGCATGCGCAACTACTGGACCGCGGTTGGTGTCATGGCAGGATTTTGCCAGGCCGGTGGTGTCGGACTATGCCTGGCCGAATGGATGATCGACGGTGAGCCATCGATCGATGTCTGGGCGATGGATATTGCCCGTTTCGGAGATTATGCCTCACCCGACTATGGCACCATCAAGTCGACCGAAAACTATGAACGCCGTTTTATGCTCACCTTTCCAAATGAAACCCTGCCGGCCGGGCGGCGCCAGAAAACCACTTCGCTATACGATCGGTTGAGCGCCAAAGGCGCGGTCTGGGGTGATGCCTTCGGGCTTGAGAGCGCACTCTGGTTCGCG
>QNFD01000053.1 GCA_003645435.1 Gammaproteobacteria bacterium
ATGTTACCCAGCTGTTTCAATATATTTACTCCTGTTAACCCGAATGATTGATCGTGCAGATGATTCTATTTCGTCTACAACATAGAATATGAGTTTTAAGTATTATAAAAAGTTCGATTTTAATGTGGCTCACAGGGTCCCCATGTATAATTCGGGGAACTCAGGCCTGACTTTTGCTCGAATGCATAAAATTTTCTTTTCTATTCTTTTTATACTGATATTACTGCCAGTTGGGAGACTGTTTGCTGCGCCGAGTGCTTCGTTGGTGCCGGGCGGTGTCGCTATCATCAAACTGGGCAAATCAGATAAAGTGCCTCATTTCAAATTTCGAGACAGGCCGGTGTTGGTCACCAGCCTGAATCATAATTTAGTTGCGATTGTCGGTATACCTCTAAGCCTCAAACCGGGTGATTATTACATTAGCGGACACTGGGACGACGAATCCGCCCTGCAGAAAAAATTCTTCACCGTCTCCGACAAGGAATATTCAACCCAGTACATCAATATCAAGGACGATAGAAAGGTAAACCCTTATGCCAGCGATATGGAGCGTATCCTGGCGGAACAGAAACGCCAGAAGAAAGCGAAAAATCGCTATTCGAATACCACGGTCGAGATCGATTTCCTGCAACCGGTAGAGGGAATAATGACCGGTAGCTTCGGGCGCCGTCGGGTGTTTAACGGCCAGAACCGGCGACCACACAGCGGTATGGATATTGCCGCTAATGAGGGCGTCCCGGTAGCGGCCCCGGCCATGGGAACCGTCATTGAACTCGGCGATTTTTTCTTCAGCGGCAACCTGATTTACATTGACCACGGCCAGGGCATGATCAGCATGTTTGCCCACCTAAGTGAAATTGATGTCGAAATGGGCCAACAGATTAAAAAAGGCCAGATCATCGGTAAGGTCGGCGCCACGGGCAGGGTAACCGGCCCGCATTTGCACTGGAGTCTCGGGCTTAATGGCGCCTGGGTCGATCCTTCTTTGTTTTTGCCCTAATCCGGAATCACCGCAATCACATCAATTTCCATCAGCCACTCGGCCTGTCCAAGGCCGGCAACGACGATACCGGTCGATATCGGAAACACGCCCTTGAGCCACTTGCCAACCACCTGGTAAACCGGCTCACGATAGCGTGGATCGGTTATATAAGTCGTGGTTTTAACGATGTGACTCAAGTCACTGCCTGCTTCTTCGAGTAACTGTTTGACGTTTTTCATCGCCTGTTCAGCCTGTGCGCCCGGGTCACCGATGCCAACCAGGTTGCCCTCGAAATCACTACCAATCTGTCCCCGCACATAAACCGTGTTACCGGCGACTACGGCCTGGCAAAGATCGTTGTCGAGTGCCTGGTTCGGATAAGTATCCTTTGTATTGAACATGCGGATGCGTTTGTGTGTTGGCATTGTTTTCACCTCTGGTCGAAATTGTAGTACACGGGTGCCGGGTGGGCAAATCGCGGCAACCGGGCTAATGCCTGAAAAGTCAGGCGGTGGTATCGCGTCCAATTGCCAATGACATCGGCGTTGGTCATGTTATCCTTCGGCAACCGGCGCCGGCGGCTTCGAATATCCCTGTTCAAAGTTTTGCGGCGCACTGCGAAGATTTTATAGCGACTGGAGTCAATTGCATGACATTATCGATTGCCGCCTGGGATGCGGACACGGGGCAGTTCGGAGCTGCCATTTCCTCTTCGAGTATCAGTGTCAGCAGTAGATGCCTGCACTGGCGCACGGGAGTAGGAATCGCATTAAGCCAAAATATTACCGACCCGCGTCTGGGACAGCGAATGTTATCCTTGCTTGCAGATGGAGTCGAGGTCGAAGAAGCGGTCAAAGCCACCGTGCAAAGCACCCCCTATGCCCAGTATCGGCAACTCGCTTTAATCGGAGCCGGGGGCAATAGCGGATTGTTTAGCGGCGACAGGGTACTCGGTTGTTTTTCTTCCGCACAGGGCAGGCACTGTGTGGCGGCGGGCAATTTGCTCGATAATGAAGGCGTGCCTGCGGCAATGATAAAACAGTTTGAAAACTCCGGCGGTAATTTTGGTAAAAGGGTTCTCGACGCGCTCAATGCCGGCGTTGAGGCGGGCGGAGAAGCGGGTCCGATTCATTCCGCGGGATTATTGATAGGCGCGGAATACACATGGCCCGTGGCTGAATTACGCATCGACTGGGACGATGATCCAATCGCGAAGATGTACGCCGGATGGGCCGTATACGAGCCGCAGATCGACGACTATGTTACACGCGCGCTGAAACCCGATGGCGCACCCTCTTACGGCGTTGCCGGGGATCTTTAATGACACGGTTAAACAGCGAAGATATTCTTGCCCGCCTGATCGGCTTCGACACGACGAGCACAACATCCAACCTCGAGCTAATCGATTTTGTGCGCAATTACCTCGACGACTATTCAATAAAATCCCGGCTCGTACACAATGATGACCAGACCTGCGCCAATCTTTACGCCACCATAGGACCGGACGACATTGGCGGCGTAATGCTGTCGGGCCACACGGACGTCGTGCCAACCAGCGGTCAAAACTGGAATAGCGATCCCTACGCGCTTAAATCCGACGATCATTCCTATTACGGGCGCGGCAGCTGCGATATGAAGGGTTTTATTGCCTGCGCGTTGGCCGGCGTACCCCAAATGGCAGCGCAACCACTACAGACACCGGTACACCTGGCTTTTTCCTACGATGAAGAGATCGGCTGTGTCGGCGTCAAAAAGTTGATTTCAGTGATGGAGGGGTTTGAGGTGAAACCCCGTATCGGGCTCATCGGTGAACCAACCAGTATGCAAATGGTTATCGGCCACAAGGGCAAGGCGGCGTTTCGGGTCGAATTTACCGGTGCATCCTGTCATTCGGCCTATATCACGAATGGCGTCAACGCGGTTGAATACGCAGCCGAGTTAATTTCATTTATTCGCAACATGAATAAACTCGTTCAGCAACGACAGATGCTCGACACTGGTTATTCCGTGCCCCACTCCACCTTCCATGTTGGCAACATCAATGGCGGTACGGCGCTTAACATCGTGCCCAAACAATGTGCGTTTGAATTCGAAATACGCAATTTACCGCAAGACAAGCTCGATGATTTGATTGATGAAATCAAACACTATGCGACCGACGTTTTACTGGTCGAAATGCAATCGAGATTCGAACACAGCGACATCCGCTTCAAACCAATATCAAATTATCCGGGATTAAACACCGATCCAGGCTCAAATGTTATCGAGTACACGAGGACCATCAACCCGGTCGACGAGATAGGTGACAATGTCAGTTTTGGCACCGAGGCCGGCCTGTTTGACCAGCATCTCGGCATCAACTGCGTTGTCTGTGGCCCAGGCAGTATCGATCAGGCGCACAAAGCCGACGAATTCGTATCCAGGCAACAAATGCAGTATTGCGACGACATGATTCGCAATTTAATCAATCGCAGCGTGAATACTCTCTAAATGCCCGACAACAAACCAATACTGAGACTTGGCTGGCGCGAATGGGCCGCGTTACCCGACCTCGGCCTGCCCGCAATCAAGGTTAAAGTCGATACCGGCGCCCGAACTTCAGCACTGCATGCTTTCTACACCGAGAAATACCGGCTCGATAGTGTCGATATGGTGAAGTTCCTGATCCATCCGATTCAAAGGAACTTTGATTTCCAGGTTGAATGCCACGCACCGCTTGTCGATTTTCGCGAGGTCAGTGATTCGGGCGGTCACAGGGAAATGCGCTACGTAATAGAAACCAGCATTGTCATTGGAAACAGCAACTGGCCGATTGAAATCACCCTGACGAACCGTGATAATATGCGCTTTCGTATGCTGTTAGGGCGCCGTGCCATGGAGGCACGCGCGGTTATTGAACCCGGGGCTTCCTACCTGAACGGCAAATTGAAAGCCAGAAAACTTTACCAGCTGTAAGCGGAGATGCACCTATGAAAATTGCCCTGTTGTCGAGAAACCGAAAACTGTATTCTTCGCGGCGCATTATTGAAGCGGCTGAAGAACGCGGTCACGAGATCAAGGTCATCGACGTCCTGCGCGCCTACATGAACGTCGCTGCACATAGGCCTTCAATTCACTACCGGGGTGAAGAACTGGGACCATTCGATGCGGTTATCCCCCGCATCGGCGCTTCGGTAACTGCCTACGGAACCGCGGTACTGCGCCAGTTCGAAATGATGGGTGTTGCACCGCTGAATGAATCGGTCGCCGTTACCCGATCGCGTGACAAGCTGCGTTCGCTGCAATTACTCTCACGCAAGGGTATCGGCATGCCGCTCACTGGTTACGCCAGTAAGCCGGATGATATCAAGGACGTGATAAAAATGGTCGGCGGTGCGCCATTAGTAGTCAAGCTATTGCAGGGCACACAGGGCATCGGCGTGGTGCTGGCCGAAACACAAAAGGCGGCCGAAAGCGTTATCGAGGGTTTTATGGGGGTCAAGGCCGATATCCTCATCCAGGAATTCATCAAGGAGGCGGGGGGTTCCGATATTCGCTGCTTCGTCATCGATGGCAAGGTCGTCGCGGCGATGAAAAGACAGGCGCCGAAAGGTGAGTTTCGCTCTAATTTGCATCGGGGCGGCACCTCGAGCCTGATCAAGATTACGCCCGAGGAACGCTCAACCGCGGTGCGTGCGGCGAGGATTATGGGGCTCAATGTCGCCGGCGTCGATTTGTTGCGGTCGAACCATGGACCGGTAGTGATGGAAGTTAATTCGAGCCCTGGACTGGAGGGTATCGAGGGTGCGACTGGCAAGGACGTCGCCGGCATGATCATCAGTTACGTCGAAAAGAGTTGCAAACCCGGTAAAACGAGCACTCGTGGCAAGGGATAAGGCGACGACCACCAGGCGCGAAAGCATTGAAATAGCGGGTGTTTGCGTCAACCCCGGGACGCGCCAATCTATCGATATCCCCTTACCCAGCTTTTACACGCACAGCAGTGCCAGCATGCCCATTCACGTCGTCCACGGCCGCCAGCCAGGACCCTGCCTGCTAGTCAGTGCGGCACTTCATGGTGACGAACTCAACGGGGTGGAAATCGTAAGGCGCCTGCTGGCGCACAACCAAATTGACAAGATAAGAGGTACCTTGATCGCTATTCCGGTGGTGAACGTGTTTGGCTTTGTCTCCAAATCACGCTATCTGCCCGACCGTCGCGACCTCAACCGCTCATTCCCTGGCTCCGAAACCGGTTCACTGGCGTCGCGGCTCGCAAATATTATTATGACCGAAATAATTCCGCATTGTACGCACGCGATCGACCTGCACACCGGTGCCGTGCATCGTGAAAACTTACCTCAGATTCGAGCCAAGTTAACAGATGCAGCCGTTACTGAAGGTATGGCGCGGGCCTTCGGGGTGCCGATAATACTGAATTCCGAGTTACTCGATGGCACGCTTCGCATGGCCGCCAGTGGTCACAATATTCCGGTCTTGTTGTACGAGGGCGGCGAGGCCCTGCGCTTCGATGAATTTGCGATAAGGGCCGGCCTGAATGGCGTGCTCAGGGTCATGTCGCACCTCGACATGCGCCGCAAGAGCCGCAACACCAGCCCGATGAATTGCCTGATCGCCAATACGAGCCAGTGGCTGCGGGCACACCAGAGCGGCATTTTACGCTCACTGGTGGCTACCGGCACCCAGGTCGAGGAAGGTGACCTGCTTGCCTATATAAACGATCCCCTGGGAGAAAACAGCGAACAACTACATAGCCCGGTTTCCGGGATTATCATCGGTAAGACCAACCTTCCGCTGGTGTTTGAAGGTGAAGCGATTTTCAACATCGCCAGGTATGAGGCGGCCGACGAAATATCGAACCATATAGAAGCCTACCAGGAAGAACATCACCCGCTGACGGACAATGGTGATAGTGACGAACCGCCACTGGTCTAGTTCGAGCCTTGTCACATCTATTGCGCTTCAGAATAACCTACGAGAATCATTCAGATGAAAATTAAAATACTTGCGACCGGCGGCACCTTCGACAAGATTTACTACGATGCCAAAAGCGATTTTCACATTGGCGAACCGATGGCAACGACGATACTCGAAGAAGCCAATGTGACCTTCGAATTCGAAGTCGAGTCAATACTGAAAAAAGACAGCCTGGAAATGAATGACGAGGACCGTGAAACCATCCGCGAAAAAGTAAAAAATGACCCCTGTGACCGAATTGTCATAACCCATGGCACCGATACCATGATCAAAACCGCCATGTGCCTGCTCGACATAGAAGGTAAAACAATAGTAGTCACCGGCGCGATGCAACCGGCGCGCATGCGTTTCACCGATTCAACCTACAACATAGGCGTGGCTACAACCGCGGTTCAGTTGCTCACTCCCGGGGTCTATGTGGCCATGCACGGGCAGATTTTTGACCCTCGATCAACAAAGAAGAATGTCGAACAAAGTCGTTTTGAATCACATTGAAGGGGCTTTCGGTAACACTTCAGTAGCAGGAACTTTCAGTGTTAGCGGCCATCTATTACTAGATGCTTGACGCTTTACCCAGAAAACATTAAAACATTAAATTGCTGTACCGAATCTGCGACAATAGCCAACCATGCGTTTCCGCTCAATCATTAAAATTATCTTGCCCGTCCTCATCATCGCTATCGCGATCGGGATATTCCAGCATCTGAAGGCGAGCAAACCTGAAAGATCAAAACCAGTGCTTAAGGAAAAAATCTGGCAGGTTGAGGTTGTATCAGCTAAAAAGCGCAATCTTTCACCCGTGCTGGAACTTTATGGCCGGGTCGAATCTCCTGAACTGCTGCAGGCCGCGGCTCCCGGCGCCGGCATCATCAGTGACGTACTGGTGCAAAGCGGGACCAGGGTGACAACCGGCCAAACACTGGTAAAAATGGACAATCGAGACTTTGAGGCGGCCCTGGTGCAGGCCGAGTCAGACCTGAAAGATGTTCAAAATCAGATCGGCGAACTGAAAATTCGGCACCAGTCAAACCTGAAGGCACTCGAAACCGAACTTGAGCTTTTACAACTGGCCAACGAGGAAGTGCAACGCATGGTTAAGCTAAAAGAGCAGAATCTGAGCGCGGACACTATCCTCAGCGTCGCCCGTAGCGCCCGCGGTCGTCAGCAGCTAGTGGTTTATGCGCGTGAACTGGAGGTGGAAAGCTATCCGGCACAAATGGGCAAACTCGGGGCCAGGCGCGATCAAAACCAGGCCTATCTGAAACAGGCCCAGCTCATGATCGAACGCAGCACCGTATTGGCTCCTTTTGATGCGGTGATCAGTTCGGCTCCGGTTTCTGTTGGAGACCGGGTTGCAACCGGGCAAATCCTGGTCGCTCTGTACCCGGTCGACAGCCTCGAAATCCGTGCGCATATTCCCGCGCAATATATCGCGCGGATCCAGCACACACTGGCACAGGAAATTACCCAATGGGCCAGCATTAAGCTAGCTGATAGCATTCTCGAACTCGAACTTAAACGACTCGCCGGCGAAGCGGAACCTTCCGGCATCGATGCTTATTTTCACGCTGGAGAGGCTGCACAGGAGTTACGCCCTGGTGGACTGTTACCGCTAAGTTTCAAGTTACCCGCTGAGGATGACGTGATCGCTGTTCCCTACCAGGCTATTTACGGTAACTCCAGGCTTTACTTACTCTATGAAGATCGATTGCAGGGCGTTGACGTCGAATCGATCGGTCAGTATCTAGATACCGATGGCAACTCGTTACTGCTAGTGAAAAGCTCGCAAATTAACAATGGTGACGAAATAGTAATCACCCACCTGCCAAACGCGGTCAGCGGCCTTAAAGTCAGGAGCGGAGGCTAGTAATGCATCGCAATGACATCTTAGGCCTGTTTGCCAAACACCGGGTCGCGGCCAATCTGCTGATGGTGATGATGATTCTAGCAGGTCTAATCGCCCTCAAAAAACTGAATGTACAGTTCTTTCCGAATTTTGACCTGGATACTATCACGGTTTCTGCGATCTGGAGCGGCGCCAGTTCCGAGGACATCGAAACCGGTATCACCATACCATTTGAACAACGATTGCGCAGTGTCGATCAACTCAAGGAAATGAGCTCTTCATCGGCACAGGGCGCTTCCGGTATTTCGCTGCAATTTCATGAGGGCACGAATATGATGCTTGCTCTCGATGAAGTTAAAAAGCAGGTCGACGACTTTAGCAGTTTGCCCGATGAAGTAGAAAAAGTGAAAGTCGTCCAGGCCTTGCGCTACGAGTCAGTGGCCAGGCTATTGATCAGCGGTCCTGAGAGACTGCCGGAATTACGTATTATCGCGCGCCAATTTGAACGAGAGTTACTCGCGCGCGGCATAGACAAAATAGAAATCAGGGGATTACCCCAGGATACGGTCCAAATCTCGGTCGCGGCGGAACAAATACAGCGCCTGGGTATGGGGCTCGATGAGCTCGCTCGACGCATTGACAATGCGAGCCAGGATCTGCCGGCGGGTTTAATGGGTGAAGACGATGGTACGCGAGAAATTCGAAGTAAAAACCAGCGTAGGTCCCCTCTCCAGTTCGAGGACCTGAGTATTATCAGCGAACGGGATAGACGCATCAATCTTGGGGATATAGCTACCATTGAGCGTAAGACCAGACCAGGCACGCCGACAATATCCGTGGGCGATCGCAATGCGGTGGTTATGGTATTACGCCGCAACGAGAAGGGTGATTCGCTCGAATCTGCAGAAATATTGCAACAGTGGTTAGACGAAACAAAACCTACCCTGCCACCGACGATAAAAGTTCAGGTATTTAACCAACGCTGGGAGTTAATCAAGGATCGTATCCTGATGTTACTGAAGAATGGCGCCGGCGGCCTGGTACTGGTCCTGCTTATTCTGTATCTGTTTTTATCGACACGCGTTGCTTTCTGGGTCGCTGTCGGTATTCCTGTTTCGTTTATGGCAACACTGGCAGTGCTGTATCTGATCGGCGGTAGTATCAACATGATTAGCCTGTTCGCCCTGATCATGGCGCTTGGCATAATCGTCGACGATGCGATCGTCGTCGGTGAGGACGCGCAGGCACATTACGATATGGGCGAAGATCCGTTGATGGCCTCGGAGGGTGGCGCACGACGCATGCTGGCACCGGTGATGGCCTCATCCCTGACAACTATAGCGGCATTCCTGCCCCTGATGATGATCGGCGGGCATATGGGCAATATAATGATTGCAATTCCGATGGTCATTGTTTGCGTTATCATCGCCTCTTTAATCGAGAGCTTCCTTATCTTGCCCGGGCACCTGCGCCATGCCTTCGTGCACTCGCACCATAAACCCCCCTCACGCACAAGGAAATTTCTGAATCAAGGTTTTGAAAATTTTCGCGATCGACTATTCAGACCCCTGGTGCGCCTGGCAATAGAATTTCGATGGTCAACGATTGCCTTTGCGATTGGGTTCCTGTTGTTTGCTGCTGGTTTATTTGTCGGCGGAAAAACCGGCTGGCAGTTTTTTCCTTCACCCGAGTCAACGACGGTCTATGCAAATGTACGATTTGTGGCCGGAACATCCGAGGAAATCGTCGATAAATTCCTGTTGCAGGTTGAACGCGAGTTACAAAATACAATGGATTCTTACGACGAGAAAATCGTATCCACCTTTTATACGATGCACTCTTCCAGTTCCGGTCGGGGTCGGGCGATAACCGGCCAACGTAATGGCTCACTCTATGTGGAACTGTTAAGTTCTGAAAAACGCAAAACTGAAAATCGCAACTTTATTAAAAACTGGCGCGAGCGCATCAAGCTGCCCACGGGTATCGACAGTTTCAAAATAACCTCACGCAAGGTCGGCCCATCACGACGCGACCTGAATATACGCCTCACTGGGTTAACCCCACATCAGTTGAAGAACGCCGCTCTCGACCTCGCCGAAGCGCTATCGGGAATTCCCGGTGTTAGCGCAATCGACGATGATTTGCCTTATGGGCGTGAGCAGTTGATTTATAGTCTAAGTCCGGCAGGAGAGGCACTTGGACTCTCGATCAACGATCTGGGTCAACAGCTTCGTGCCGCCTACGATGGAATTATTTTACAGCGTTTTCAGGAGGGTGCCGATGAAGTCGAGGTGCGCCTGCAGTTGCCGGATACCGAGAAACGCAGCATGAGGAGCCTGTTTCAACTCCCCATCCAACTACCAAATGGCAAATTCGCGCCCCTGGAGAGCGTCGCTATTTGGTCCTCGAACCAGGGATTTGAGGCACTTCGCCATTTCAACGGCAAACTCTCAGTCGATGTTACAGCCGATGTCGATCCGGCGCTTAATAATACTACCGAAATCGTTAGCGACTTACGCGCTTCCACCCTGCCCTCGTTATCTAGCCGATATAGTATCCAATATAGCCTCGAAGGACGTTCAGCGAGTCAACGTGAAACATTCGACGATATGAAAATCGGCGCTTTGATAGCTCTGCTATTGATGTACCTGGTTCTGGCCTGGGTTTTCTCATCCTACGGTTGGCCTATTCTGGTGATGCTGACGATTCCGCTGGGATTAACCGGCGCGGTCCTCGGTCACTGGATAATGGACATGAACATGACGGTTTTATCGATGTTTGGTTTTTTCGGACTTTCAGGAATAGTCGTCAACGACTCGATTATTCTGGTGATTTTCTATCAACAAATACACGACAAGGGCATCCCCGTATACAAGGCACTTGAAGAAGCAGCCTGTCAGCGTTTACGGGCCGTGTTATTGACTTCACTGACCACAATCGCTGGATTAACTCCATTACTGTTCGAAACCTCCCGGCAGGCGCAGTTTCTGATCCCGATGGCGGTATCGATCGCTTTTGGCCTCGCATTTGCAACCGTACTTATTCTACTCGTGATTCCGGCCATGTTGTCGATATATGAAGACGTGAGAATATGGTTGAGTAAAACTTCCGCTAATACGATCGCTGAAACCTGAAGAACGAGTAGCGCATGAATTTAAAAAATGAACAGCTTGAATCGGTAGCCTTACCGATCTGGAAGAATATTGTCGAAGCCGCCGCCGAACAAAGTTACGCACGTTTTTCTCGTGGTTTTTCCGACGACCTCCTCGCAAAACTATCCGAAGAACATTTTCGCGAAAGCTGCAAGGATTACCCCCTGCTTACCAGCATCGCAGCCGATTACGAATTAATTGATTCGATAAAGCGCGAGAACGGAGTGACTATCCTGTGGCGGCTGACC
>QNFD01000054.1 GCA_003645435.1 Gammaproteobacteria bacterium
GGAGGCTGGTGGAGGTCGTATAGTGGGTTGTCTCAAGCAGAACGAAGCCAAGCTGGCAAATCAATGCGTAACCGCCCTGAAAGAAACGGGTTTATGGAATATTGACGCTCAATAGAGTATTTTAGCAATTTAACCCTGCGAAGGCATCGGCACTGGCAGGGTTAAATTTCCGGACGCTTGTGTGACCATGGCATGGCTTCTTCGATCGCCGCGCCGATACGCAGGGCGAGGGCGTCATCCCAACGCCGTGCCACTATCTGGGTTGCGGTGGGCAGCCCGTCGGCGAAGCCCGACGGCACCGACAGGGTGGGGCATTGCGCCATGTAGTTGAACGGCGAAGTCATATCCATGCACTCGAGCATGCCCTGTGCGTTCACCTCTCCGAAATTCCAGTCACGCATCTCCACGGGCGGGGCGGTAATTGCCATGGTTGGACACAGCAGGGCATGATGGTTTTCCAGTATCGCCCCCAGCTTATGCCAGTACCTGGTACGCTCGAATTCCCCCTTGCGTGCAGTAACAGCATCAATTTTTCGTCCCCTTTCAATCAGGTGCACCAGGCCCTTGCTCATGCGCTCACGATTTTCGTCGAGCGGTACGTCAGTGGTGTTGTCATAGGCGGCTGCCATGAAAATGGCCCAGCTGTCGTTCCACAAATCAACGATTTTACTGTCCCAGCCCAGGTCAACTTCCTCGATCACCGCACCGGCGTCACGCAGGGCGTCCGCGCTCGCGCGCAGGTTAGCCTCGACGAGCGGATCGACGGCACAGAAGCCGAGGCTGACGTCGAGAGCGAATTTCATGCCCTTGACATCGCTGGGTGCCGGAATAGTCAGTTCGCATCGTGGCAGCGACTGGATGTCCGATGGGTGCTCACCCTGTACGGTATCAAGAAACAGAGTAGCGTCACTGACGCTGCGTGCGAGCGGGCCAAAGTGTGAAATATTGCAGTAGGCGGTACCGATGATATCCATCGGGATTCGACCGATAGTCGGTTTGTGACCGACGATACCGCATAGCGCAGCGGGAATGCGCACGCTTCCGCCCATGTCGGTGCCCTCGGCGAATGGTACGCAACCCGACGCCACCGCCGCGCCAGAGCCGCCGGATGATCCGCCGGGGGTGCGTGAAGTATCCCAGGGATTGCGCGTAATACCCCACAAGGGTGAATCTGTAAAACCCGAGGTGGCGAATTCTGGCGTCGTCGTCTTACCCACCATAATAGCCCCGGCAGCTTCGAGTCGTTCGACCAGGACCGGGTTCCAGTCGGGTACCCAGTTTTCCAGCAGTTTGGAACCGCGGGTCGTCACCTTGCCCCTGGTTGGTGTGAAATCCTTGATCGCCATCGGAATACCTTCAAGCGTACGCGCCTTGCCAGACGCCAGTGCCTGTTCGGCGGCCCTCGCCTTTTGCATGGCTTCTTCGGGGTAGGTGAAGCAGAAACAGTTGAGCCTGCCGTTGACCTCGTCGATTCGGTCCAGAGAATTCTGAATGACCTCAACCGGTGAAACTTCCCTGGCGCGGTACTTGCGAGCCAGCTCGGTGGCGGGGGTATAACAAAGATCCAGGTTTGCCATGTATCCATGTGCTCCAGGTTCAATTTCAGGTTTGTATTCCAGGGTGTTGTGATTTCACCGGTATATCTTAGACCAATGACCCCGTTGTTTCTTGTTAAGCGAACGCCTCCTTCATGGCGCGGATATGATCGGGGCCAAGGCCACAGCAGCCGCCGAGCAGACGAATGCCGTTCTGTTCGATCCATGGTCTTGCCGCCTCGACCAGATCATGCGGTGAGATTACATCCACAAACTGCCAGTTGGGCATCTGGAAGAACCCACTCTCGGGATAAACGCCAAAGGGACCGTCCCAGATGTCGGCCAGGGTCACAAGGGCTTCCTGAACATCCGGCACCGCGGTATGCATGACATTGACCAGGGTGATAGCCGCCGAGGCCCGGGCATGTTCCAGCAGCGCCGTTGCATGGGCGTGGAAATCAGCACTGGCGTCGTCAAAAGTTGTCAACTGCTCCGGAGTTTGGGTCTTGCGACAGGACAACCCCAGCCAGACAGGTAACCCGGTGGCATGCGCCGCATCGAGGGCGAGCTTCGATAATGCCGTTGTCTCTGCCATCTCGATGGCGATAATATCGACGCCCCCTTCGGCCAGCAGCGCGGCCTGTTCGTGCAGGGCCTCACCGATCGCCTGCGGCTGGCTCCATTTAGAATCAGGGTCGGCCGACGTCCACTCGCACAAAGAACCGGCAATCGCCACTGGCCCTGTAGCGACTTCCTCAATCGCCTCGCGGGCAAGCCTTGCTGCATTGATATTGATAGCGGCAACCTTTTCCCCCGCGCCAATCGGTTCGAGCATATGTCGGCCGCTGGAAAAGGTGTTGGTGATGATAATTTCGGCACCGGCACGGATAAAATCCGCATGGACCTGGCGCACGCTGTCTGGTGCTTCGAGAACGGCGAGACCGCTCCAGCAAGCGCCATCCATAGATACACCGGTTCGCTCCAGCTCTGTACCCATACCGCCATCGAGAATAAGAATAGATCCAATGCCGTTGAGGCGATCATTTAACCAGCCGATATCGGAATTCGAAGATTTGTCGTTCATGAAGATCCTCTCGATATTTTTCAAGTAGTATAAAAGGTCGCTTTGCACGGGGCAATCATCATCTGCCTGGTATCACAACCCTGTTTCCCCGGTCCATGCAGAAACCGTTATTAAGCATATTGCAATCCGGGCGGATATCGCTTAGCGTGACATTTTACTTTAAAAAACAGGGTCAGAAAGCCATTAACACTAATATCCTGGAAGAGCTCGATTACCAGCAAACGCCTCTCGGTGACATCAGCCTCAGACGACGCTCGGAGCCGAGGCTCGATGGTAAAATCCTGTACGAGGTAAAGCTTGGTGACGAATTCCTGATGTCGAGCCTGTTTACCGAAGCGGAGATTCAGTTGGCAAAGCTGGGCCTGGGTGAACTTGAAGGCGATGAGCTGGATGTTGTTGTCGGTGGCCTGGGGCTTGGCTACACCGCGCTAAGCGCGCTGGAAAATCCATCGGTTCGTTCACTGATAGTTGTAGAAGTGATGAAGCCGGTGATCGACTGGCATCGTCAGGGCCTGGTGCCGCTCGGTAAGGAATTGACATCCGACCCGCGTTGCAAACTGGTCCACGCGGACTTTTTCGAGGTCGCTACCGCTGCTGATACTGGCTTCGATGGTTCACCGGCGAATCGCCTGGTTGATGCGGTTTTACTGGATATCGATCACTCGCCGAGTCACTGGCTCAACCCCGCAAACAGGTCTTTTTATAGCGAGCAGGGATTGCAAAAGTTAGCACGTAAAATCCATCCAGGAGGCGTCTTTGGACTCTGGTCCAACGATCCCCCCGAGGCCGGGTTCAGCCGGTTGCTCGATAGCGTATTCGATTCTTCCGATGCCCATATCGTCAGCTTCCCCAATCCATATACAGGCGGAGAGTCAACTAACACGGTTTATCTGGCCTATAAAAACCGGGGTAGTTAGGTTAGGACTGGGGCTTCGCCAGCCTCGATATTCGGGTGGTGGGTAGTGTAATCGCGGAAGTACGCTGCCGCATCCTCTCCATCCAGGCCTTCTGTGAGGACGCAGCTTTGCCACCGCCTGAAGGTCTGCCGCTTCAAGCAATCGAGAACAAAAGACGGCTATTACTACAATTCACATCGGGCGAGGGTCATACTATCATCTGTCGGTACGAGCTCACTGACAACTGCAAAATGATCGGAGAGTACATCGGTTGCAGTGTAATAATTACAAAAATTGAACTCTTCAGAAATCAGAATCCAGTCGAATCTATCGTCAAAATAGGTGTATAAGTGATTCGCTTCGGGGCGGTGGGTACTTAGTTGCGCTTTCGAGGCGAGCTCCTGTATTTCGCGCTCACCTTCGACCCAGCTACTATTAAAATCACCGAGTACGATGGCTGGATTGTCTCGCTCACCGAGTATTTCTTTCATATCCTCGATCTGCTCGACGCGTTTCGAACTGCGGGAAAAGTCAAGGTGCACGGATATCACATCGATAATCACTTTATCCTTAGTACCATTCGCCGGCTTCCATTCAATTTCTGCCAGGGTGAACCCCTTCTTGGGTGTTGGCGGTGTCGGGTTAAAGTCGACTCCATAGCCCTTGCTTATCGGGAAACGTGACAGCACCGCTGTACCGTAGGTGCCAAACATGTTTTCGATGTGTATTGCATGCGTATACCAGGAGTAGCCGGCTTCACGAGCGAGGAATTCGACATGATTGAAATTACCACTCCAGCTCGACGGTGCGTCCGCTTCCTGCAAGGTGACGATATCGGCATTTTCCCTTTTGAGGAATTCAGCAATATCGATAAGATTCTGGTGAAACTCCGATTCGGTCACGAAAAACTGGGTGAAACTGTCTTTTCGACCATGGGCCATGTTCAGGGAAAGCACTTTTATCGTCGATTTATCGACCGGGTTATTTACTTCAGATCTATCGACAGCCTGATCATATTGAACCTTGAGCTCGGTCGTACGTTGCGCAATGGGATCAGGATTCGAAAGCATCGAGCAGCCGGCAAAAAGCGCTACGATCAAAAGCAAGCTAGAAAATTTAAATTTCAAAAGAGTATCCAATGAGTATTAAATGCAAGAATCGATATCAGGCCCTGTCATTTTCTGTCATATCAGAAATGTCAGTGACTCTCGGCTGAATATGGGGACAGTTCGCCATGATTTCTAGTGCTTGGGCTAACCAGCGCTAGCCCGGCCATCATCACCGCCACCGAGAGCCATACCCAGACGGTATGTACCTCGGCAAAAATAACGATACCCCAGAGCACACCTGATATTGTTACTACATAAGCACATTGACTGGCGAATACCGGCCCCGCTGTCTTTATCGAGTAGAAGAACATTATATAGGCTATCGTACTGAAAATCGCAATAGCCGAGATTGCCAATCCGGCCGAGCTGAGCACCCAGGCGAGTGGAACCGTGTACCCCAGCGATATTGTGGTTGGAACCATAAATACAACCGCGACTATATTAGATCCGCAGAGTAACTCACGGATATCTAATTCGTCATTGATACCTTCCGCGATATAGACATTTTCAATGGCATAAAACACGGCGCATAAAACCACCAGCAGGGTCCAGTAGTTGGCGTCTTCGCTGCCGAGTCCCTGGTCGGGTAGCACCAGTAACAAGATCGCTATCATGCCGAGCACAATGCCAAATGCTCGTTTTAGTATTATGGGTTCGTAACGCATTGCCCACATGATCGCGTAAGTGAACAACGGCACGGTGGATACCGTAATCGAAAGTATGCCTGCATTCAGATGAGGCGCCGCGAAGTAATACAGCAGGTCGGGTGCGACTATGCCCAGAATTGCAATAAGAACATAGACCTGAAGGTTTCGGACCCTGAACATGGGTACTTTCGAAACCAGGCAGATGACGATAAATAGAAATGTAGTGAGTAGAACCTGCCAGGTGGTTAACGTCATCGGATGCGTACCGTCGGCGGTTGCGATCAGGGCAAATGAAAAGGTAATACCCCAGAGCAAGCCGGCTACGACAATCAGGAAGTAGGGGAACAGGGGATTATGACGCATAAAGATTCACTTCATAAGAAGCTGATGAGAGTATATGTTTAGGGGATATCAGGCAATAACCCTTTTCTCACTGGCCTGGAATTCCGGGGATAGGGGTCAGTACAGGGTCAATTCGGTGAAATCTATTGGTGTCCGGTGCGGTATGTCTTGCCAGTCATATTGATTCGGGTTATTAATATAGCCGTGCTTTTTGTTGAAGATAAAATGAACGAGAAACGTACGGCGAATATAGCCGACACCGGGTTTTAACCATGCCGACAGAAAAATCTTCGCAAAAACTCGACCAGATAGTCGCCCGGGCGCGCCAGGCAAGTGATGAGCGAGAGCAGGGTTACCGTGCGCGGGCGTTGAAAATGTATCCCTGGGTTTGCGGTCGTTGCGCGCGGGAGTTTGATCGCGAGAATCTGCGCGAGCTTACGGTCCATCACCGTGATCATGATCATGACAATAACCCTGCCGATGGCAGTAACTGGGAACTGTTGTGCGTTTATTGCCATGATAATGAGCATTCACGTCTTACCGATGCGGGTTACGGCGATATTGGTGCTGATGCTGAACTAAAGGACGCCACCCACAATCCGTTTGCGGACCTGGCATCGATGCTGAAAAAAGAAAAGTAACCAACCCGTCGCAGCTTTATGAGTCAAAATTACCGTATCCCGATAACCGCAATTACCGTATTCGGCGCCAGTATTTTACTCGCGCTCACCGTTGGCATTGTGCTCTATCTCGGCTTTGATCAGGCTGTCAGCAGTACTCGAGAATTGCGTGCGGATCAGGCCGACACCCTCATCAGTGCGATGGAACAAGGTCTGGATTCCAATCTAAAGCCTGTTCGTGAGCAGGCAATCTGGGTCGCAAAAGATATTCACGATCTGACTGACCTGGCGCGATACGATGAATATATTTTTGGTGCATTGGCAGCGACACCGCAGGTTGCCGGCGTCGCAATTGTCACTGCCGATGGTCTAAGCCGGCGTTGGTCTCGAGGCTCACGAGAAGCGATTGCAGGAGACGAGTCCGAAAATGCAAAAATTTTTGAATGGCTGAACGATGTTAAGCAACAGCAGGAATCTTCCTGGCGTGAACCTGTTTGGCTGGATTTCCTTGTCGGCAAGACTACGCTCCTACACGATATACCAATACGTGATAATAACGGTGAATTTATAGGTGTATTCGCGCAGATAGTAACGGTGGCAGAACTGTCGAAATTCTTATCGGTGAATTACGCGGAAACCGGTGTAACTCCTTTTGTTCTCTACGACCGGCAGTTTGTGCTGGCACACCCGATGTTGATCAACGATCAGTATTCTGCAGAAGTGAAACAAGGGCCCTTGCCCACACTCGAATCACTCGGTGATGCGGTACTAAGCCGTATCTGGACCCCCGACGAGGCAGAGCTGTTTATATCTGAAGTAATGGTAGACACCGAGGCCAGTGGTGTTTACTGGGGAGACGATTTTTACGCCTTTTTGTACCGGGACATCGATCGATACGGAACTGCACCCTGGACTATCGGTGCGTATATAAATACTACGCTATATGGCGGCAATAAATTCAGACAACTGAGGAACTCACTGCTGGTGGGGCTCGTGGTACTGGTGATTGCGATTGCCGCCGCGATTTATGCTGGTCACAGGGTAAGTACGCCAATCAAGGCAATCGTGCGCGCTGCCCAGGTTGTCGAAGCAGGGTCGCTCGATACAGTTCCCGAGCTTTCGGGCAGCAAAATCAGGGAACTCGACGATGCCAGTATTGCCTTTAATAATATGGTCAAAGGCCTGCACGAACGCCAATTGATTCGCGAAACTCTCGGCAGGTTTGTGCCGGAAGAGGTAGCCCACTCACTACTCGCCGGGGGCGGCCAGATAGAGCCCCAGCAGGTCGACGCAACCATATTATTTTGTGATATCGAGTCGTTTACGCAACTGACCGAATCGCTCGGTCCGGTGAAAATGGTCGAAGTCCTGAATACTTTTTTCTCTGCGATGGTAGCAATTCTCGAACGACACGATGGCGTTGTCACCCAGTTTCAGGGTGACGCGATCCTGGCAACCTTTAACGTGCCAATTACTAATCCGGATCACGCTACCAATGCGATCCGTGCGGCCGAGGAAATGCTCGCATGCGTCGCATCATCGAATTTTGCCGGGGAGACATTAAACGTACGCATCGGTGTTAATACCGGTTCGATTGTCGCAGGCGCGATTGGCGCCGAGGGCCGTCTCAGCTACACAGTACACGGTGATGCGGTCAATCTCGCCGCACGCCTGGAGTCCCTCAACAAGGAATATGGTACGCGCCTGCTGGTATCGGAAAAGACAATGAAATTGTCACCGGACCTCGAATTCAGCCAGGTAGGGGAATCGGCCGTACGCGGGCAGACCAAATCGATTTTAGTCTATACGCTCGCATCACTAGGGCGCGGGTAAACGGCCTTGCCCGATACCAGGACTAATTAGTATTTTACCCTGGCAGGTTTGTAATCAGGACGTTGAACCTTATATCGACTAGTTGTTGAGTCGGGCCATGCAGGTGACCTCGACCAGGCTATCGCCAAACAGTCGGCGTGACTCGGTCGTGGTACGGGCAGGGTATAAACCGGCAGGAAAAAATTCCCGGTAGGCGGCATCCATTGCGTCAAAATCATCCAAATTTGCCAGGTGCACATCGACGCGCACCAGGTTGGCAAATGCCAGATCGAGTTCAGCGAGGATACTGGATATCAAGGTCATAACAGCGCGTGTCTCATTATTCGCGTCGCCAAGTACCGCCTGACCTTCGGGGAAATCGGCGGCAACGATGCCAGCCAGATGCGCATAGGTATCGTCGATAACAACCTGAGTGAACGGTGCGCCCGAATCTGGCATGCATTTTGGCTGGAAGTATTGATTCAAGTTGTATTCTCCAGTGACTGGGTTTTCGCGAAGGCCTGCTCAGGGTAGTAGATTTTCACCAGCTCCAGGAACCCTATTCACCCTGAACCACGCTCTGGCTTTCCAGGTAAGAAACGGGTGGATATTTCGCGGGTCGCGTTTCCGAACAACAGCTCGGAATGCATTCCATCGGGTAATCAGCGCTGGCATTAAAAAAGAACGGGATCGAATAACGCGGATACGCACCGGTGTTATTGTTGGCGAAATGCTTGACGCTGATAAAGTAGTCATTACTCCATTGTTTTAGTAACTCCCCGGTATTGACGATAAATGTATTCTCAATCAGCGGCGCCTTGATCCAGCATTGACGTTGCTCACTGTAAATGACCAGGCCTTCGCTATCCTGTGCAAGAATTGTAATAAAAGTCGAGTCAACGTGCGGCGCGATACCGAATTCATCATCTGCAGTTTGCTTGATCGGAGCATATTTGGTCATTCGTAGGCGATAAAGCGGTGATTTGAACCCGGGGGCGAAAAAATCCTCTGCCATACCCAGTGCCCTGGCGTAAATTGGCAATAGTTTCATTGCCAGGCCTTCGATCGCGGTGGCGTAGTTTTCTACCTCCCGGCGAAATTCAGGCAAGTCCTGTTCACGCGGCCATTGATTCTTATCCAGCGATACATCCCGCGGACCGAGTTCACGCTTAACAATATAGGCTTCATTTGCGTTGCCTTTGTTTCGTGCCGGTAACTTACGGTTTTGAAACGGCAAATATCCGACGCCTCCTACCGGCCAGTCCGGCCGATCCATTTTTAACGCCATTTTGCTTTCCAGGGGTAAATCGAGGAATCTCCTGGCTTGCGTAAACACGCTGTCTAATTGCCGCGGAGTAATTCCATGTCCCTTCAGGCAATAAAAGCCGACTTTTGTACAGGCACGCAATAGCTGGTCAGCCGCCGCCTGCAGTGCCCGCTCACTACCGCTGGCTAAATAGTCCTCAAGATCAATTACCGGTATATCACCGTCGCGAGCCGGTTCCAGATTCTGAGTATCCCAGGACTCTGATTCCAGGCGAAGTTGAGTTTCTTTCTGGGTTGGATCAAATTGCTGCATTACTACAAGGCCAGGTACTCAAACATAAGCGCCTCTGTCTCCTGATCGATTACTGACAGCCGTCGACACATTTGCCGCCACTATCAAACGACATGGTACGTCCGCTCAAGGGCACGTGGACTGGTACCTCGCTGGCTTTCGCAAAGACATCGACCCGGGAACCATTGATCACCTTGCCACCCTTAGTGGATGGTTGATTAGCATGTGAGGCGATTACCGAGGTGGGTTTGATCAGGTTATTAACCACCCAGGCGGCTTCGCTGGGTCCGGTTGTATAGGTGTCGCCGATATTCATCACTACCAGCTTCGCATTATAGTGCTGACGTACCACGGTATCCTGCTCTGCGGTTATACCGGTATCACCTGATAAATACACGGCCAGGTCATTACTAAATGTCAGCACGTAACCGGTGGGAGGCCCTGCATAAGCGGTGAGACCGGCAGCATTGAGCATATCTCCGAGTTCACCACCAATCATGCTACCCGAGATTCCGTTTGAATGTACCGCGGGGACAGTGGTAACCGTCACACCACCTACCTTAAGGGAGGCGCCGAAACGAACCAGTTGGGAATTTTTCGGGTTGCCACCAAGCGCTTTCAATTTACTCGCGAAGAACTTCGGCATTTCACTACCGGTGATGATTTTCGCATCTTTGGCAAAGGCGATATTGACCGCATTGGTACCGGGCAGGGCATTCACTGGAAAACTCGGCTTCGCACACTCCCCACCACTGACCCCGGCGATATGCTTGTCGCCGACATGATCTCCATGCATATGGCTGACCAGTACGGCGTCAATTTTACCCAGTCTGCTATCGTCTGGTCCTGCAACGGTGCGGCCGGGATCATATAAAATTCGGGTGCCGTCCGGGTCTTCGAGGAGCAGCGCACGATCGAGGTGACAAAATTCTCCTTCGTGTGCGCCCAGGGGCGTAATCTTTACATTGGTTGCCAGCGAGGACTGCATGCCAGTTAACAACAACGCAGTTATGGCGACAAAAAATTGGATTGATTTAGATGGTTTCATGAGCGACCTCCTTTAAAACTTTTTACTTATGGTTTATCTATCGATGGGACAACGTCAGCTGCGATTGACCAGCGCTTTTCGCGATCCGCCAGCCATTCTGGTACTGGCAGGTTACTGGCAATCGTGGTTTCAAACAATGAAAACTCCGGGTTGGGTGGTTTTACAATTTTGAGAGCGAATTGATTTTACCACATGAGTAAAACCATATATCTATCCACGCCAACAGGAGTCAGTCAGTAGCAAAGCTTTAAGCAACCAGCTTATTTCTAATATTCAAGAAAAAATGTTGCAGTCTTCAATACTAATGGAAAATAACTCGTAAGGGAGCTGTCCAAAAAATCGGGTCCACTTCCGTAAGTGCAAGTACCAATTTCTACACATTACCACATTAAGTCGTCCGGAATTTTGTAGTCTGCATAAGTATCGTCCTCGCCTTCGGTGTCGACTTTCTCGTTGAGCTGCACAACACATGATTCGTCTCGTTGTGCAATTTTTTCGGCCACCGGGGCCGGTACCAGTTCAAATTTCCGTTGATTGTTTTTAAC
>QNFD01000055.1 GCA_003645435.1 Gammaproteobacteria bacterium
AGGTACATTAATGCCGTACCAACTGGCAACATGTAGACCCCCATAACAATCAGGTAACCCATGTCCGCCTGGGTCACCGAAAAAGGTTGTGCCAGTGGCAGGATCAACAATGCAGTGAAGAATCCACTGGCCGAAATGACTGGAAAAATTGTTATCCCGGGAAAACGACGCACAACAGTGAAACCCACGGCCAGAAAAAATGCACCAGTCATCGCCGCGAGATCTCCAAATAAACTGGCACCCTGATTTTTACCATCGGAACTGATTACGAAAACACCAATGCAAACCAGTAAAATAGCGGACCAGGTTCGGGCATTAATTGGTTCGCGTAATATTAGCCATCCAATCAGCGCGGCAAACAACGGCGTGGTACTGAGAATGATCAGGGTATTGGCAACACTGGTATGGGTGATTGCGGTTACGAATGAAATCGTACCCATCGAGTAGATTAAAATCATCGCCATACCTACACGACCCATGGTCTTATATTTCTGCCAGGTATTGTGCGGATGAACCAGATTCGCTATTAACGCCATGCCGAATCCGAGGAACAGCGTACGCCAGAAAATCAGTGTCCAGTGATCGACCTGGATGAGTCGGGTCAACAGGCCGTCGGGTGAAATGATCAACACGCCGAGCGCGGTGATAATCAAACCTTTGGCGTGTTGCGATAAAACTGGCATATGGAATTAACGACCGGGATAAAAAGCAGATCGCAGCCTATCTAGAGACGGTGACCAGGTACAGTTCTTTTTTGCGGATCTGTACCAACCAGTATTTTCAGTGCTCCCCGATATACTGGATAATCTCATCGCGTTCGGACAATACCAGGAACAGTCCGAGATCATTAGCCTGCAATTCCGCTATCGCCAGCTTAACTCCCTGTAACGGCGAGTTCGAAAAATGGAGCTGAGTTTGCGCCATACCTCCATCGAGGCAGGCCTGTTTAATTATTTCACTGACTTCGCCGGGTTCTCGCCCGCGCAGGTATCGCTCGATTTCTATGATCACGACATGATCGGGATTGATAGCACAAACGCCTTTAGCGATGGCAATGATATCATCGTCGGATCGGTCACCGGCAGAGCCGAACATTACCCACTTGTTTTGTGCCGGCATGCGTAACACGGTATTTGACACCGCCTCGACACTATGCGCATTGTGGGCAAAATCGACAATGATGGTGGCGCCGTTTTTCAGCTTAAAGGTATTCAGGCGTCCGGGGTTGTCGTGTTCATCACTATGGAATTTCGTTAGTCCCGACCTGATTTGATCGACACTATACCCAAGCGCGGTGGCAACACCGACTGCACCGAGTGCATTACGCACATTGTGTAAAGCGGCACCGCCTAGCGTCATTGGAATCAGGTCGATTTCACATATATCGTGAGTTTCCCGACCGTCAAAATAATAAATTCTATTTTCCTCGGTATAACAGCATTTACCCTGCTTTTCGAGCTGTGATTTTATCCTGGGCTGGTCTTTGTCGAGACTGAACCAACACAGGTTGGGGTGATCGATTTTTTCCATGTAGGCGCGGCAATTTTCATCGTCAGCATTCACGATTAACATGCCGTCTTCGGCCAGTGTTTTACGAACCGCAAACTTGACCTCGGTGAGCGCTTCGAGCGTGTTTACACCGTACTGTCCCAGATGGTCGCTGGCGATGTTGGTGACCAGCGCGGCACTGGCGCGCCTCAGGGGTAAACCACGACGCAAAATACCACCGCGCGCGACTTCGAGAAAAGCAACCTGTAAGCGTTTATCGCGGAGCAGCAAGCGTGCCCCGCCCGGGCCGGAATAATCACCATGGTCGAGTACATCATTACCCACACGCACAAAGTCGGTGGAAGTGACTCCCGAAATTTGCGCCGCGGCTCTGGCGATGCCGTCGAGCAGGCGCACGCTGGTCGATTTACCATTGGTGCCGGTGATCAGCGCTACCGGTATATCGTGTACTTCTGACCAGGGGATCTGGTCTATCGCAGGAATCGCGTTGACCGGCCAGCATAAACTGCCTTCGCCGTGGCCGATGGATACCTCATCGTCATCGACTAAAAAGTCGACCTCGTGTTCAGCAGCGGCTTGTTGTAGTGCGAGTAATGCCGGGTTGCTTTCTTCCTCGATCGAATTGCGAATTTCCTGCACCAACGCCTCTTCATCCTCGACATCGATTGCGAGTAACTCGCAGCAACAAAAATACCAGTTGGTTTCGAGGATGAGTACGGCTGCGTAAAGTTGATCGATCGGCGATTCAATCAACAGGTTAAAACCATTTTCGAAACGCCTGTGCGTGTGCTCATGGTGTTGCCAGCCGATCTGCGAGACTAGATGCCGTAGTTGCCGATGCCAGCAATCCAGAACAATCTCCATGTCCATCTCCGCGATTAAAACATCAAGAATCGCCCCGGGCTTACTCCATATCATCGATGGCCCGGTTAAACGCCGACCGTCGTCGAGGACTAGCTTACTGGATTCAATCTCCGGGATTTCCATAGGTTGCTACTGGTATTAAATTTCCTGCCGAATAATCGATTAATCGCTATCCTCGGGTTCGCTACTGGCTAGTCGCACGCCCCGTTCGTCGATTATCAACTCTTCGTCCTGGTCCAGCACGTAGCGTTTTGCGCGTTCGGGTACAAACACCTTGGTACCCGGTATGGTTGCCTTTTTTGTCGGTTTATCGCTATTCAGATTGATGATCTGTTTCCAGGTGCGCTGCAGGTCATCGGCGGTAATCACCACCAGGTCACCCGCCTCGGCCATCTCCAGGGCATGATCGACTGCAGGCTCTTCGTCGACAATCACCCAGATGTTTTCTTCTGGTACCCCTTCTTCGAGCAGGTAACTGCGAAGCAGTTGCGGTATTTCATCGTGGCCCCGACCGCGTCGGTTGATATCGGCATTACAGACAAAGTGGGTAAAGTGCGGCAGACAGGCTCTCACCGATTCACGGATATCCTCGTCGCGGCGATCGCCCGGTACCGAAATCACGATAATGCGTTTACCCTCGGGTTCGAGTTTATCGGCAAGTTCGGCCATGGCGCGAAATCCAGCCGGATTGTGGGCATAGTCGAGTATGACCTTGAACGGATGTTCGTTATAAATATTGGTCCGACCGGGGCTCTGAAAGAACGAGGTGTCGAAGGTACGCAAACCGTTGCGAATTTCGTCGAGGTCTTTATCGAAGCTAAACGCCATGGCCGCTGCAAACATCGCGTTTTGCACGTTATGCATGGCCTTGCCTTCGATCGTCGCCGGGATTAAATGTGACCAGAGCAACGGAATATGCGCGCCCTTGTCGTAGATCGTAATCATATCGCCGTTAATGCCCTTCTCCAGCACCACGGCCCGGCCGTTGGCGCGTATATGTTCGCGCACCAGCCCATGGGTAGGATCCATGGTCACATAACACAGGTGTTTGGCGCGGGTATGGTCCGCCATCTTCAGGCAAAGCTTGTCGTCGGCATTTAAAACCGCGGTATCGTTCGCGACACGCACCACAACTTCTTTTACCTTGGCGAGTTGTTCGAGGGTTTCGATACCACCGAGGCCCATATGATCGGCCGATATATTAATGCAGGCAGCGACATCGCATTCGCTATAGCCGAGACCGGCACGCAAAATACCGCCTCGCGCGGTTTCCAGTATGGCAAAGTCGATGGTTGGATCGCGCAGTACAATCTGCGCCGATTGCGGCCCGGTCATATCACCCTTAACCGTGATCCGGCCATCTACCTGGATACCCCCGGTGGAGGTCATACCAACGATATGACCGCTGGTTTTCATGATATGCGCGAGCATACGCGTGGTAGTTGTCTTACCATTCGTACCGGTAATTGCCGCCACCGGGATGCGGCCCGGTACCCCGGGCGGATACAACATGTCGAGCACCTTGCCCGCAACATCGCGGGGTTCGCCTTCACTGGGGGCGACGTGCATTCGAAATCCGGGGCCGGCATTGACTTCAACAATTGCACCGCCGACATCCTTGTATGAATGGGTTATATCGTCGGTGATAAAATCGACCCCGCCGATATCGAGGCCGATCGCACGTACCGCACGAACCGCCATTTCGCGGTTATCCGGGTGTACGATATCGGTCATATCGATCGCGGTGCCGCCGGTGGAAAGATTTGCGGTGGAACGCAGGAAGAACTGCTCGCCTTTTTTCAGCACCGTATTTTCATCATAGCCGGCGTCTTTCATCAGTGTTTTCGCCTGCAGGTCGATTTCAAGTCGGGTCAGGACTTTTTCGTGACCTATGCCGCGACGCGGGTCTGAATTGACAATATCGATCAGCCTCGCGATGGTCGACTTACCATCGCCGATTACATTCCCCGGAACGCGCTTCGCAACCGCTACCAGCTCGTTGTTGACCACCAGCATGCGATGGTCGTAACCAGTGACAAAGCTTTCCGCCAGCACATAGCGTGATCTGCCCTCTTTCCTGGCGACATGAAATGCCTCGCGCACCTCTTCATCGGTGGTTAAATTGATACTGATACCACGCCCGTGGTTGGCATCGAGTGGTTTCACCACAACCGGGTAGCCGATTTTATTGGCAGCCCGCACAGCTTCATCCTCGTTGATAAACATGCCCTGCAGGGGTACCGGTAATCCCATATCACGCAACAGGCTATGCGTACCTTCCTTGTCACTGGCCAGTGAAGTGGGGATAGTGCCGGTATCACTGGTTACCGTTGCCTGAATACGCTTCTGGTATTTACCGTGACCAAATTGCACCAGGCTGTATTCATTCAATCGCAGCCAGGGGATATTACGTTCCACCGCGGCGTCGACCAGCGACTGGGTACTGGGTCCAAACTCGCGTCGTTGCGCACGCAGTACAAAACTCTCTAGTTCTGACTCGAAGTCGAAGTTTTCATCGATATTGCAATCTACCTGCTTTTGCAATTTTTTCGGCAGCAAATGCATTAGCAGGCGCAAGGCCAGGTGCCCGGCCTCGATGCCGGCATCGCGCTGCTTGTAGGCGTACACCATGTTGTAAAATCCGGGTTCTCCGGTGGTGCGAGTGCGGCCGAAAGAAACTCCGGAACCGGCGATATTCTGAATTTCGAGGGCGACATGCTCCATGATGTGCCCCATCCAGGTGCCGTCGTCTTCGGTCAGGCGCCGAATAAACCCGCCAGGCTCCCGGTAAGAGCAGCCATGTTCGGTAAGACTGGGCAAGGCCCTCTGTAAGCCATTCGTAAAACCCTTGCCGCACTTTACCGACGGCCAGTCAACAAGTACGCCGATATCCAGCACCATGCGAATTACCGGGAAGTTAGCATAAATACTGGGGCCCACATAAACATTAGTCGCGGTTATTTTCATCTGAAGTTCCTGTAGTCACGGCCAGCACGAACGGGGGTCGTCCTCGCACAGTTTTTGTTACAGGGTACACGAACTCATAACGCTATCAAATAGCGATTGCCTATTTGGGCGGAAAGGGTTTTCTCTCCAGTATGTCAAAGGTGCAGCCTTTGGACAAAATATGGAGTTTCAAATCAAGCATACTCAGGGCCTCGTTTTTCGAAGCCTTGCTCATCGACGAGTAACTCAGATGCACCGGATCGATAACCGTGACTGCACCGCTGCCGACGACTTCAAAACTATGTTCCGGGTCGATAAAGATAGCGGTATCTTCATCGATGCCGATGCCCAGCATAAAGGGGTTGTAGGATATGGCAGTCAATAAACGCCCGAGTCGATGGCGCTGGCTAAAATGCTGATCTATCAGGAGCGCGTTGGTGAGACCCAGGCCAGGCGCCAGATTGACGCCGTCGCCCGAGGGCATGGCGCCGGCGTCACCACCCGCTATCATGTGCTCGGGCATGATCGCAGCACCCGCTGAAGTACCGGCGATGTGTACACCTTTAGCGTTCAATCGCCGAATTTTTTTCGCGACCTCGGTACCGCCGAGAATGGTGGACAGGCGCAGCTGGTTTCCACCAGTAATAAATATACCATCCGCCTGATCCAGGTGGTCGAGGTAATCCTGCCGGTCTGTTTCGGAGCGTTCATTTATCGGCAGCGACACAGCCTCTCTAACACCAATCTTTTTAAATATTTCTATATATTTATCGCCGGTATCGGGCAGGTTGGAAGCAGTTGGAATGATTGCGATACTGGCTTTTCTACCGCCGCATAACCGCACGAAGCGTTTTAATACCCTTTGCGCACCGGTACGCTCTTCGGCACCGCCAATTGGTATGACGTATCCGCGTGTATGACCATTATTTTCTGGCGAGGGACTCATAGTATATTTTTACTCTTCAAACAATCCGCGAATTAATTGCTCACCCTGCCGGATATGCCAGGCACCGTTAGCCATGACGCTGTCGATTCCGTGGTTTTCATTTAACACCAGCAAATCCGCGTCAAGACCTGTTTTAATTC
Source organism: Gammaproteobacteria bacterium (assembly GCA_003645435.1). The sequence continues at coordinate 6,406 of QNFD01000055.1, forward strand.
GGCCTTTATGATGGAATTTGAGCAGACCGGCAACATTACTGGTCATCAACGGCAATACTTTTTCGATTGGTAATTCCATCTCGAGCATGGCCCTTAATGTAATCGCCATCGCCGAACTTTGCGCAAAATCCATTTTCAGTAACTCACCCTGCGCATCGAAACTCGGCATGCAACCCCCGCCATCGGAACTGATGGTTAATTTCTGTTGATCGCAACCTTTTTCAAAATAAAGCGCAACGGCCGCTTCGGCCGACCAGCCGGAATCGTCGCTGCCCGCCGGGAATGCGGTCAGATCAACCGTGCAGCCTTGTTTTGTTAGCTCGCAGGCTTCTTCGAATAAAGCCTTGTTTCGATTGACATGGGTTGGGTTGAACACGCGCGGCGGAATTTCGCTTTTCTCTAGGCAGGCACGAATCATCGACAAACCCCGCGCGCCATCACCCAGATGAAAATGAACGATACCCGCTTTACCCGTCATCAGACCCGCGACATGTGCTTCGCTGGCGAGGCGCAGGACTTCGTCAATGCTCGGCTGGCTCGAACGGTGATCGCTAAGTGCCACTTCGCCGACTCCGATGACTGGTTCTAAATTGACAATATCGCTACGCACCGACTGCGTCAGGGTAACCGCAGGAATATGGTATCCGCCGGTATAACACCAGGCAGACAGCCCTTCTTCGCGAAGGCCCATCACCTGCGTCAACAGGGTTTGCGGATTTCGGGTCAAATCATCGGTACCAAGCAAACCCACGACGCTGGTAACACCAGCCCGGGTGAACTGGCTTAGTTGTAAGGGCGGCACTCGAGTCGAAGGTCCGGCTTCGCCGCCGCCGCCGGTAATGTGCGCGTGCGCATCGATAAAACCAGGAATTAGCCTCAAACCCTTCAGATCCGTGGCCTGAACCGTTAAATCGTCATCCATTTGCGGAATTTTATCGCCCATATAGACAATTTTTCCGGCACAAATCAGTAAATTCTGAATACCCAACGATCGCGGCGCGTAAACATTGGCATTGGTGATTAGTTCAAACATGAGTCAGAGCTGATAGATGAGTGGTTATTTTTCAAACGAGGTATTTTAAAGTAAGCTCGCATGAATTACCGCTACAAATTAACCTGAGTCCGGATTGTTTTTTGTTGACAGGTGTATTTGAACAATCATTCCAATTCCAGAACTGGGACTCTGATTCTTTTCGATGCCCTTAAAATCAATTCTGTCGATCATATTTTTCAATGGGTATCTACAAAAATTGGATTTATAGTATACTCGGCGCCTATCACAACAGATCGAGATAAGTCTAAAAGCTAATGAACATCGATGCGCTCCTTACCCAAAGTTTGCAACTACTCGGTCTCGGTATGGGCTCGGTATTTATCATATTGGGCCTGTTAATCGGTATCATTTCGATTGTTTCGAAACTGGTTCCGGAAGAACAGCCAATTGCCACAGTCGCCCCCATCGAGTCTCCGCCAACGGATAATAATGCGCACATTGCGGCTATCCAGGCGGCTATCCATAAATACAGGAAATCCCACAAAATCTAATTCGGCCAGCAGGCATTAATCCATGACTAATCCCCTTCTCATAACAGACGTAGTATTGCGCGACGCCACGCAGTCGCTTTTCGCCACGCGGATGCGCGTTGAAGATATGCTGCCGATTGCGGCAAAACTCGATAAGGTCGGTTACTGGTCGCTCGAAACCTGGGGTGGCGCTACATTCGATGCCTGTATTCGATTCCTCGGCGAAGACCCCTGGGAGCGTCTGCGCCTGCTCAAGGCGGCTATGCCCAATACACCGATGCAAATGTTACTACGCGGACAAAATGCGCTTGGATATCGCCACTATGCCGATGATGTAATCGAAAAGTTTGTCGAACGCGCCGCGATCAATGGTATGGATGTGTTCCGCATTTTTGACGCGATGAATGATATGCGCAATCTCGAAACCGCGATCAAGGCAACCGTGAAGGTTGGTAAACACGCCCAGGGCGCGATGTCTTATACACTCAGTCCGGTCCACAACGTTGCCACCTGGGTCGACATGGCGAAACGTCTCGAAGACATGGGCAGCCATTCAATTTGTATCAAGGATATGGCTGGCTTGTTAAAGCCTTACGTGGCCGAAGAGCTAGTGAGCAAAATCAAGCAGAATTGTAATCTACCCCTGTCCATGCACTGCCACGCCACCACAGGGCTTTCTACCGCGACTTACCAGAAAGCAATAGATGCCGGCATCGATATGATCGATACCTCAATTTCGTCGATGAGCCTGACTTACGGACATTCTCCGACTGAGACCTTTGTCGCCATCCTCGAGGGCACCGAACGCGATACCGGTATGGACATGGCCTTGCTCGAGGAAATTTCACTTTATTTTCGTGATGTTCGTAAAAAGTACGCTAAATTCGAAGGCTCGTTGAAGGGCGTCGATCCCCGCATACTCACCGCCCAGGTACCCGGCGGCATGCTCACCAATCTGGAAAGCCAGTTGCGGGAACAAAATGCCAGCGACAAACTCGATGCCGTATTAGAAGAAATTCCATCGGTTCGCAAAGACCTTGGCTACGTACCATTAGTCACTCCTACCTCGCAGATAGTCGGCACCCAATCGGTGCTCAATGTACTGGCTGGAGAACGCTATAAAACCATTAGTAAAGAAACAGCCGGCGTACTTAAAGGTGAGTATGGTGCTACTGCGGCCGAGGTCAATCGCGAGTTACAACAACGTGTGCTCGACGGCGCCGAGCCCGTCACCTGTCGTCCTGCCGATTTGATCGAGCCGGAAATGACCCGCCTAACCAGCGAATTGAAGGCACTGGCGAGCGCGGAAGGTTTTAAACTGAGTGAAAACGAAATCGACGATGTGCTGATATACGCGTTGTTCCAGCAGGTCGGCGTTAATTTTCTGAAAAATCGTAATAATCCCGACGCGTTTGAACCGGTACCTGGAAGCGAACCTGAAACCGCGGCACCCGCCGCGGCCCCGGCTGCCGCGCCTGCCGAAGCTACCGCGGAAAGCTACCAGGTCCTGGTGAATGGCACCCAGTATGATGTGGTGGTGTCACCTGGCACCGGCGATATAAGCCATATTGCGCCGGCAACCAGTCCGGTTGTTGAAGCGGCTGCCCCGGTGAGCGCAGGTACCAGTATCCTTGCACCTATGACCGGTAATGTAATCGAAGTTCTGGTCAGCATCGGCCAGCAGGTGAAAGACGGTGACCCCGTACTGGTTATCGAAGCAATGAAAATGGAAACCGAAATTCGTAGCACTACGACTGGTTCGGTCCAGTCGATAAAGGTTAACAAGGGTGATGCGATTCGGGCCGACCAGGTTTTGATGACGATCGCATAATGGAACAGGGCTTATTACAACTGTGGGCGTCAACCGGCATCGCCAATTTCACCTTAGGACAGGTATTCATGATCGCTATCAGTGGTCTTTTGATTTACCTCGCCATCGCAAAAGGATTTGAGCCACTGTTGTTGATACCAATCGGTTTTGGCGGTGTACTCGCCAATATCCCGGTGGCCGCTATCGCCGGCCCCGACGGCCTGCTCGGTATTCTTTACCATTCCGGAATCGAGACCGGCGTATTTCCATTGCTGATCTTCATGGGAGTCGGTGCGCTCACCGACTTCGGACCGTTATTGGCAAGACCCAGCTTGATGATATTGGGCGCCGCGGCGCAGTTTGGCATCTTTTTCACGTTGTTTGGCGCAATTGCGATGAACCTGATTCCCGGCATGGAGTTCACCATGGCCGATGCCGCGGCAATCGCGATTATCGGTGGCGCAGACGGGCCAACGGCAATTTACGTCGCTTCCAGGCTCGCCCCCGATTTGCTCGGTGCAATTGCAGTAGCCGCGTATTCGTACATGGCGCTGGTACCAATTATCCAGCCACCGATCATGAAACTACTCACCACCGAAAAAGAACGTCAAACCAAAATGACGATGTTGCGCCACGTCAGTAGCCTCGAGAAAATTCTATTTCCTCTAATCCTGTTAGTGATCACTATCTTATTGCTGCCGTCGGCAACACCGCTGGTCGGTATGCTTTGTTTCGGAAACCTGTTAAAAGAATGCGGCGTCGTTGATCGTCTCAGCAATACCGCCAAGAACGAATTAATCAATATCGTTACTATTTTCCTCGGTCTCGCGGTGGGTTCAAAACTCGCTGCCGACAAGTTTCTCAGCGCCGAAACACTCGGTATCCTGCTACTCGGCATGGTCGCCTTCTCAATCGGCACGGCAGCGGGATTAATCATGGGCAAGATCATGTATCGCCTTACCAATGGTGCAGTAAACCCCTTAATTGGCGCAGCGGGTGTTTCCGCCGTGCCAATGGCGGCTCGAGTGGCGAACAAGATAGGCCTCGAAGCCAACCCGCAAAATTTTCTATTGATGCATGCGATGGGGCCGAATGTGGCGGGAGTTATTGGTTCCGCGGTTGCAGCGGGTGTGTTGCTGGCTATTGTTGGTTAGGGCCACATGTTCCTTCTCCCCTGGAGGGTGTCGTAAAAAAGCGACCGTAGGATGGGTGCAACCCATCATCCTGGTTTTGTGACCGTTATTATATGCATGCGTGCTTTTTCTGATGGGTTGCACCCATCCTACGCACTAGAATAAATAATGAGGGACAAGTAACTAAGATGTAACCGCGGAAGCAGACCGCTGCAAACTCTTCCAGTCATCACCAAGACCCACTACTACATCGCTTGCTTCCAGCATCCCCTTGCCCTTGATAATATC
>QNFD01000056.1 GCA_003645435.1 Gammaproteobacteria bacterium
AATCTGATTTTCACTGGCTTATCCCACTATGCCTTAACAAGGCTTCAATATTCGGTTCACGCCCACGAAAGCAGCGGAAAGATTCCATTGCGGGCCTGGAACCACCCTTTTCGAGCACGCACTGTAGAAATCTTTGGCCGGTCTCAGGATTGAAAATTCCTTCTTCTTCAAATGCCGCAAAAGCATCGGCGGACAGAACCTCCGCCCACTTGTAGCTATAGTAACCCGCTGCATAGCCACCTGCAAAAATATGTGAAAAGCCATTCTGGAAGCGATTTATCTGCGGAGTACTGGCGACCGCGATATCTTCCCGCACCTGGTCCAGGGTCTGCTGAATCTGCTCCGCCGTAGTGACGTCGGCTTGCTGATGCAGGCATATATCAAACAGGGAAAATTCGATCTGGCGCAGCATTTGCAACGCGCTCTGAAAATTACGCGCGGCCATCATGCGCTCGTATAGGTCTCGAGGTAACGGCTCATCGCTCTGATAGTGACGCGCAAACAATTGAAGGGCATCGTATTCCCAACAAAAGTTTTCCATGAACTGGCTAGGCAATTCGACGGCATCCCATTCGACACCGTTGATGCCGGCCACATCCGGTACGTCGATACGCGTGAGCAGGTGGTGCAATCCGTGACCAAATTCGTGGAATAGCGTGATTACTTCATCGTGAGTGAAGAGCGCGGGTTCGTCGCCCAGTGGCGGCGTCAGGTTGCAGGTCAGGTAGGCCACCGGTAGCTGGGTTTTACCGTCGATGCGATACCGGTTTATGCATTCATCCATCCACGCACCGCCGCGCTTGTTTTCACGCGCATAGAGGTCCAGGTAAAACTGGCCAAGCGGTGCGCCCTCGGCATCTTCAATCTGGTAAAAGCCGACGCTCTGATGCCAGCGATCGATACCTTCGTCGGCACGGCTTATCCTGATACCGTAAAGCCGGGCGACAATCTCGAACAAACCCTCGATCACTCGCTTGTCGGAAAAGTATGGCTTCAGGTCTTCGTCTGATACCTGGTAGCGATGCTGTTTCAGTTTTTCACTATAGTAGGCCCAATCCCATGCTTTTAACTCACCTTCGAAGCCGAGCGACTCGGCATAGGCCTGGCGCTCCCGAACTTCATCGATGGCGGCCTGGCGCGAACGCGCAGCGAGATCGTGGAGGAATTCAAGCACCTGCTCGACGCTGCTCGCCATTTTGCTTTGTAACGAGTACTCGGCATAGCTGGAAAATCCCAGTATTTTCGCCTTTTCCTGCCTTTTCGCTACAATATCTTGCATTATCGGGGCATTATCCCAGATTTTATCGGTAATCCCCTGATCCGAAGCGCGCGTTACATAGGCTTCGTAAATGGCCCGACGTAACGAACGGTTGTCGGCATAGGTGATGACGGCAAGGTAACAGGGCATATCCAGCGTCAACCGATAGCCCGGCAGCTCTTTTTGCTCGGCAAGCTGTCGCAGCATGGCCACTGCATACCCGGGCAAACCCGCCAGGTCGACTTCATCCTCGGTCAGGTATTGCCAGGCCTGGGTCGAGTCGAGCAAGTTGTTTTCAAAACGCGACTGCAGCTCCGACAGTTGCGTCTGGATTTGCTGGTAGCGCTTCCGGTCTTCACCTTCGAGCTCGACGCCGCCGAGCCGAAAATGCAACAGGGCATCGGTGATGGTCTTTTGCTGGGCCGGTGAGAAACCGGCGAAATCACTGGATTCGGCAATGCTGCGATAACCCGTGTAAAGCGCGTAATTCTGACTTACTTCGGTCGCGTATTCGCTCAGTAGTGGCAGGCAGTTGTTGTAGGCATCACGCAATTCCGGGCTGCTTTTGACTGAATTCAGGTGGCGTACCGGCGACCATGCTTTTTCCAGGCGATCATTCATCAACGAAAGCGGTTTGATCAGTTCATCCCAGTTCGGCTGCGTCTGCTTGCTGAGATGAGCTATCGAGTCCCGGTTCTGATCGATCAACTGGGTGATTGCGGGCTGAATCATGTCGGGACTGATTTCGCTGAACGCTGGCAGGCTACCGGGATTGAGTAAAGGATTGGTCAAGATCTGGTCTCTGTGGTGAGAATGAAAGGCGCTAGTCTACTGATCCCGGTCAATCAATCAAATCGGATAAAACGGTCGCATCGTGGAAATTACGATGCGCGTAACGAGTAATAAAAATGCCGCGCACAGCGATACGTAGGCATAGATTTTTTTGCGCGCTACCAGTTCCTCTTCCTCGTTCGCTGACAGAATATAAGGATGGCCATTATCTTGCGGACGCGAAAGAATGTGATGCCCTCGATCTTCGCTATTCAATTTTACCAGCACCTGCTTACGCGCTGCAGCCCTGATTGCCTTCCACTCCTGTTTCTGAATTTTTCCATTCTGCTCAAAATTGAATTCGCCGGCGGGTTCGGTATGCACTGTGCGAAACCAGCGGAGCGCATAAAGCGCGGTGGCGGGACGGATCAGGCGTTCACGGAAGCGATAGTGGCCAAAACCGAGCTGGATCCAGCTCGCCCTGGTCGGTGCCCGGTTGCGCGCGTCCGTGTCGTTGCCATACCAGGTGATATCCATTTCCGGAATGACGTGGGCATCATCAGGATCAACGATGCAGGCGCCGTAGCAGAAGTAGACCAGGTATCCAAACAATGCCAGCAGCGCCGTGTACAGGACCACGTAATCCGACCCTGACAGCGCCAGGACTTCAGATTCAAGCCAGGAATACATGACTGCTTCCGGGCGCCGCGAATCAGGTTTCGAACAGTTGTTTTACACTGACATCCGCAATTTCGTCGGCTACGAACTCCAACAGGTCACGCGGACCAAAGCCAAATAATCTGGCCACGATCAGGTCGGGAAAGGTTTCGATGTCGATGTTATTGATGTTCACGGATTCGTTATAAAATTCGCGTCGGTCAGCGATGGTATTTTCAAGCGCGCTGATGCGCCCCTGTAAATGCTGGAAGTTTTCATTGGCGCGCAATTCCGGGTAATCCTCGGCCAGCGCAAACAGCTGTCCCAAACCCATGCGTAACGCACCCTCGGCCAGCCCTAGACCGGGAACGTCCTGACTCTGCCTCGCCTCGGAAACCCGCGAACGCGCCTGCATCACCTTTTCCAGGGTATCCTGTTCAAACTTCATGTACTGCTTGCAGGTTTCGACCAGCTTCGGGATTTCGTCGTGGCGCTGCTTTAATAAAACATCGATGTTCGACCAGGCCTTTGAAACATTGTGTTTGAGTCGCACGAGGTGATTGTAAATACTGACGACGTACAGCGCCAACCCAACCACCATAGCCAGGAATATAATGCTGGCAATATCCATCGGGTTTATCCTTTTTATTGAATGATTCCCAATATATAGAGATTATTCTAATAAAATCAAGGAGTTGCTAAGCCCGTATATATCACCTTTTTACGTCGCGAGGGCGTCGCAAAGCGCACTGTGGCGCGCCGCACGGACCAGAGGTCCGCGCCGGCGTAGTTTAACTACGTTTAGCGGGCCGTCGGGAGTACGGCGTGTCACAGTGCGCTTTGCGGCGTCCGCAGTAGTAAAACGGTGATATATACGGGCTATACATCCAGATTGTTGACATTGAGCGCGTTGGCTTCGATGAATTCCCGCCTCGGTTCAACCTGGTCGCCCATCAGGGTCGTAAAAACCTCATCAGAAGTGATATCGTCTTCGATACGAACCTTGAGCAGACGTCGATTTTCCGGATCCATGGTCGTTTCCCAGAGCTGTTCGGGATTCATTTCGCCAAGGCCCTTATAGCGTTGAATGTTCAATCCCTTGCGCGCTTCCCTCATCAGCCAGTTATAAACTTCGCTGAATCTACGCACCGCCTGGCTGCGTTCACCGCGGCTGACACTTGATTCATCACCAAACAAATCGCCCGCCTGCTGCACGAACTGAGCGATCTGCAGGTAATCCGCACTATTGAAAAAATCACTGCTCAACAATCTTGAGGTCGTCAGCCCGTGCAGACGCTTGGCCAACAACAGGCCAAACTGGTTACTGTCGTCGTCGCTCTTAGCTGACACAGCGTAGGACACCGAGCCTTCGCTCTTCTGGTTGAGACGCTCTATCAGCTGCGCTCCCCACTCACCCATGCCCGTTTCGCTAGCCAACAGCGTTTCATCCACCGCCGGCATATCGACCAGTTCATGCAGCACCTCAGGGGGATAATTCTGGCTGAGACGGTCAATAATCGCCAGTATGGTGATGTATTGGCGGGCCAGGCTCTCTAGCGCCAGTTCAGAAATAGGCGGGGTTTCATCGGTCAGGTGCAAGCTGGCGCCTTCGATAGCAAGTTGTAAAAGGTAACTATTTAACTCCTTGTCATCTTTTACATAACGCTCCTGCTTTCCCTTTTTTACCTTGTAAAGGGGCGGCTGGGCGATGTAAATATGGCCCCGTTCGACCAGTTCGCGCATCTGGCGATAGAAAAAAGTCAACAAAAGGGTGCGGATATGCGATCCATCGACATCGGCGTCGGTCATGATAATGATGTGGTGATAACGCAGTTTATCGATATCAAACTCTTCACGTCCGATGCCGCAGCCGAGGGCAGTAATCAAGGTACCTACTTCCGCCGATTGCAGCATCTTGTCAAAGCGCGCTTTCTCGACATTCAGTATCTTGCCTTTGAGCGGCAAAATGGCCTGGGTTTTACGATTACGGCCCTGTTTTGCCGATCCACCGGCCGAGTCACCCTCGACAAGATAAATTTCAGACAGCGCCGGATCCTTTTCCTGGCAGTCTGCCAGCTTACCGGGTAAGCCCGCTATATCGAGCGCACCTTTGCGGCGGGTCATCTCGCGTGCCTTACGGGCCGCCTCGCGTGCCCTCGCCGCTTCGAGTATCTTACTCGTAATCGACCTCGCATCGCCTGGATTCTCCTGGAGGTAATCCTTGAGATGCTCTCCGACGACTGATTCGACTATGCCCTTTATCTCCGATGAAACCAGCTTATCCTTGGTTTGCGATGAAAACTTCGGGTCGGGAACTTTGATCGAGAGAACCGCAGTCAAGCCTTCACGGGCATCGTCACCGCCAGTACTGACCTTCTCCTTTTTGACCTGGCTGCTTTCCATGTACTGGTTCATCGTACGCGTCAACGCGGTGCGGAATCCGGACAGATGCGTACCGCCGTCGCGTTGCGGAATATTGTTGGTAAAGCAGAAGATGTTTTCCTGATAGGAATCGTTCCATTGCATCGAAACCTCGACGACAACGTCATCCTGCTCCATCTTTATATTGATCACCTTGGCGTGAATTGGTGTTTTATTTTTGTTCAGGTGCTCGACAAAAGCGCGTATACCGCCCTCGTACTCAAACAAATCTTCCTTGTTGCTGCGTTCGTCTAGCAGATGGATTCGTACGCCCGAGTTCAAAAATGACAGCTCACGCAGTCGTTTGGCGAGAATTTCGTAGTGAAACTCGACATCGCCAAAAATCGCCGTACTGGGTAAAAACCTGAGCTCTGTTCCCGTTTGATCGGTATCCTTGATTTCTTCCATATCTCCTTGCGGCTCGCCCATCTTGTATTCCTGGGCATAGAGCTTTCCCTGCCGCTTGATACGCAATGACAGAGTTTCAGACAATGCGTTGACTACGGAAATACCAACGCCGTGCAGACCCCCGGAAACTTTGTAAGAATTATCATCAAATTTACCGCCAGCGTGTAACACAGTCATGATGACTTCGGCGGCCGAACGACCCTCTTCCTTGTGAATATCAACAGGAATACCGCGGCCATCGTCCTTGACCGATATAGAACCATCGGCGTGTATTACCACTTTGATTTCAGAACAATGACCGGCTAGAGCTTCGTCGATAGAATTGTCGACTGCCTCAAATACCATGTGGTGCAAGCCGGTTCCGTCATCGGTATCGCCGATGTACATTCCGGGCCGCTTGCGTACAGCATCAAGGCCTTTTAGCACCTGGATGCTAGTGGAATCGTAGTTTGACATGAAAGGATCTAGCTGAAATTTCGAGGCTTGATTGTACCATGTTCCACGTGGAACATTTTAACTTCTTTTGTCTCGAGAGCTTCCGGGACCTCTCCATCGATGTTGCTGACAAACAGCTGCAAATCCATTTGCATGAGTTGCTGGTAGACTCGCTTTTGCGCAGCCTGGTCGAGCTCCGATTGCAGGTCGTCGATCAGCAGAATTATACGCTGTTGCCTTGTCTGGTTAACCAGCCTGAGCGCTGCCAGCATCAAGGCTATTCCCAGGCGTTTGCTCTGCCCGCGTGAAAGCACTTCACCAACCTTTCTGCCCCCTGACGTGAGAACCAGATCATCGCGATGTATACCGGAATTGGTGAAGCCGCTGTGAATATCTCGCTGCCGCTGTTCGATCAGCGCTTGCTTCAGCTCGATACCTTCCGGCCAACCCCGGCGGTATTCCAGCTCGATGGGAATACCATGTAATAGTTCAGCGAGTTCCAGAGTAAATATTTTTTGTAGCTCGCGACATTGCTGTTCGCGCATCTGGTGTAGTAGTAATGATGGCCCCAGTAGATGCTCATCCCAGTAATCAAGTAAATTGAGATCCCGCCTGGTTTTCAACAAACGATTACGCTGACGCAAGGCGTGTCTGAACTCTCTCCAGGATTCGGCAAATGAATGTTCCACGTGAAACAAACACCAATCGATGAAGGCTCTGCGCTTTTGTGGTGCACCATCGATCAACGCAAAACTATCAGCATTGACGATATTAACAGGCGCCCTTTTAACGAGTTCAGAGCGCCGCTGTACCGTCTCTCCGTTTACGTGAATAACGAGTTTGCTGTTAGATTTTGACAGGCCCGCCTTGAAATCCGAAAAGCGACCAAAAAGCAGAAAATTGGATTTGTCGTGGTTGATGCATTGTTTCAACTGATGCGTACGGAATGAATGCGCCTGGCACAATACGTAGATAGCTTCCAACAGGCTGGTTTTTCCAGAACCATTTTCACCGGCAATCAGGTTGAACCGCGGATCGAAGTCGAGCGTCGTGCTGCGCAGGTTTCTGAAATCCGTCAGGCTAAGCTGACTGATTGTCATAAGCGCCTCGGCTCACCCCTATAAACGTATCCCTACAAGCGCATCGGCATAACAACATACAGGCTCGACTCATCAGCGGTATCGCTGATAATGGCGCTACTATTTGAGTCCTTGAGTTTTACCTGTACTTTCTCCGAACCGAGAACGTTCAAAACGTCGATCAGATAGGTCACGTTGAAGCCGATCTCCATATCCGCCTCGTCGTAATCGACCTGCAGTTCTTCTTCAGCTTCTTCCTGGTCTGGGTTGTTGGCCTGTATTGAGAGGTTTCCAGACGAAAAGCTCAAACGTATGCCGCGATACTTTTCGTTCGACAGAATTGCGATACGGCTCATCGAGTGTTTCAGAGTCTCACGATCGACCTGCATGATTTTATTTCCATCGACCGGAATAACGCGCTGGTACTCAGGAAATTTGCCGTCGATCAGTTTCGTGGTGAAGACCAGTGAATCGGTTTCGACACGCAGATGATTCTGACTCATTTCGCACCTGGCTATGCTATCTCCGGAATCGAGCAACCGTGACAGTTCCAGGACTGCCTTGCGCGGTATGATAATCTGCCTGTCTTCGCTAACCCCACTTTCAAGCTCAAGTTCGCTTAACGCCAGCCGATGGCCATCGGTTGCGACCAGTTTGATGCTGTTTGGCGATATCTCCATCAGTATTCCGTTAAGGTAATAGCGAACATCCTGTTGAGCCATCGCAAATGATGTCTTTTCAAACAAACCCTTTAACTGGTTCTGCGAGATTTCAAACGCCTGCTGAACCTCAATTTCATCGAGGCTCGGAAAATCCCGAGCAGGTAAAGTGGAAAGCGTAAAACGGCTGCGCGCAGACGTTAGCGAAACCCTGGTTTCATCGATGTTGAAATTAATCTGCGAACTATCCGGCAAGGCCTTGCAGATATCGAGCAACTTGCGCGCGGGAATGGTTGTCTGAAAATCCTCGCTTCCATCGGAGGTAACACTCGCAACCATTTCGATCTCGAGATCGGTTGCGGATAACGTAAGGTCACCACCCGTTGACTTAAGTAATATGTTACCTAGTATCGGTAAAGTCTGCCTTCGCTCGACGGCACCGATAACCTGTTGGAGGGGTGCGAGGAGGTCTTCTCTTTTAATAGTAGTTTTCATTATATATATATATTACTGTGTTTATTAGTAACCCGGGTATCATTGGGTAACTTTGCTTTTATCTTTAAATTCAGCACCTTATCATACTATTTCGGGTTTTCTTTCTGTTAGCCTCTTATTACTAAGCTGTGAATAACTACGGGATAAAAAGGCCTTCTTTTTTCATCTATAGCTTATCCACAGCTTCTACCGTACTTTTAGTTACTCAACATTCGCCCGAGGATTTCGACATCTTCATCGATACGCCGATCTTCACTGCGTAACTCCACTATTTTACGGCATGCGTGCAGCACAGTCGTGTGATCGCGCCCACCGAAAGCGTTCCCGATCTCCGGCAAACTGTGCCGCGTCAATGATTTTGCCAGCGACATCGCGATCTGGCGTGGCCGCGTGATCGAGCGGTTGCGCCGGCTCGATAAAAGATCCGCGACACGAATCTTGTAGTACTCGGCTACCAGTTTCTGAATATTATCGATGGTTATCGGCTTATCCTGCACGGCAAGCAATTCTTTCAGAGCCAGGCGTGCGAATTCCTGGGTAATCGCCTGCCCGGTAAAACGTGCGTGTGCAACCACGCGTTTCAATGCACCCTCGAGTTCGCGGATGTTCGACTTGAAACGCTCGGCTATGAAAAAGGCAACATCGTAGGGTACATCGGCACGGATTTGTTCCGCCTTGCTGTTCAGTATCGCAACCCGGGTTTCGAGATCGGGTGGTTTTATATCGACCGCAAGACCCCAGCCCAGACGGGAGCGGATGCGATCCTCGAGACCTTCGATTTCCTTGGGAAATCGATCGCAGGTGATCACCATCTGCGCATGTGACTCGTAAAGTGAATTAAAGGTGTGGAAAAACTCTTCCTGGGAGCGGCTCTTGTCGGCGAGAAACTGGATATCGTCGATCAATAGCGCGTCTAGACTGCGGTAGGAGTTCTTGAAATCGTTCATGCGGCTATGCTGTAAGGCCTTGACCATATCCGACACGAAGCGCTCGCAATTGACATAGAGAATGTTGGCGTCGGGGTTGTTTTCGCGTATCTGGTTGCCGATCGCATGCATCAGGTGGGTCTTACCGAGGCCAACGCCACCGTAAATGTAGAGCGGGTTGTACTCTCCCCCCGGCTGGCTACTGATCTGGATCGATGCGGCCCGTGCCAGCTGATTGGACTTGCCTTCGACGAAATTCCTGAATTTCTGCGAATCGTTGAGGCCCGAGGAGCGGTAGGCACGAGGCGGGGGGCTGGATGCGGTTGCCTCGGGTACGATGCCACGGTTTTGAGAACCGATAGAGAGGCTTACCGAAATCGATTTGCTGTCATCGAGGCTGGTGACAAGTTCTCGAATGCGATCGAGAAAGTGTTTACGCACCCAGTCCATGACAAAACGATTGGGCGCCAGCAATTTGAGCGTATTCGGGTCCTGCTCGATCTGTAATGGCAAAATCCAGGTATTCAGCTGTTGTTCACTGATTTCGCCTTCGAGACAGGAAATACATTGTTGCCAGATTAAATTCAAATTTTTTCCGCTAGTCCGTTATTCCGTGGGAATACAACACGAAGTCGCATGCTTGCCATTGCCCAGCCCCCAATATTATACTTATCCACAGCCCGCGCAAAGAGGGGAATTCAAAAATCAGCAATGAATCAGTATTGTTTTGCCTGCTAATCCTCCCGTGTTGGGCTTTAGCCCCCGATGTAAAACGGTGAGAGGTGCGGGCTAGCGGTACATAAAGCGTAAAAACTGACCGATTGCAGTAATTATTTATTGACGTAGCGCAAGTCTAACAGTACATTGTCGCGCCTTGTTGAAAGGGACAAACAGTGAGCCGAGGCGCTCGATATGAAACGTACATTTCAACCCAGTAAAATTAAGCGAGCCAGAACACATGGTTTCCGTGCGCGTATGCAAACCCGCGGCGGCCGAGGTGTTATTAAGGCGCGTCGCGCGAAAGGCAGAGCGCGTCTCACCCCATAACGTGGGTGCGTGCGTCGGTGAGTCTTTCCCCAGGCGGTCGAGACTTACGCGTGCTTTCGAGTTTCAGCAGGTTTTTAAGAACAACTTTCGATGTGCTGATTCCTGTATTACGATCCTGGTTGGAAGAAAAACCGGTGACGGACCGCGCCTGGGATTTGCGGTAGCGCGTAAACAGATACCAACAGCTGTAAAACGGAACCAGTTGAAACGACTGTTTCGCGAAAGCTTCCGTAAAACGCAACATCGATTGCCGGCACGAGACCTGGTGATCATGGTAAGACGCGAAATACTTTTAACCGGACCGGAAAAGATTCTGGCCTCCCTGGATCAACATTGGAATAGCATCATAAAAAAATGCGAAAACTCCTGATAGCACCATTCATATTATTGATCCAGGCTTATCGCTATCTGCTAAGCCCCCTGCTCGGCAATCATTGCCGCTACACTCCGAGTTGTTCGCAGTATGCAATCGAAGCAATCGAAGCTCATGGCGTTATCAAGGGCTTTTGGCTGGCGCTGAAACGCGTGGGTAGTTGTCATCCCTGGCACGCCGGCGGATATGATCCGGTTCCGGGCGCAGGTACAGAGCATAAAAATGGATAATACTCGCCTATTTTTATTTGCGGCGCTGGTCTTTGTCGGCATGTTGTTGTGGCAGCAGTGGCAGGCTGATTATGGCCCGCAGCCAGTGGCGTCATCCGACAGCCAGGTTGGGAACACCGCCAGCGGCACCGGTACAGGGCAGCAGGCTGTCGTCGACGATTTACCCGACCTCGCCGAAGGGATCAGCAAGGACAGCTCGCAAGGCGACTCGGCAGGTACAACGTCAAGCGCCGAGACGCAACAACTGGTGCGCGTCGATACCGATGTCTTCGAGGTGTTGATCGATACCCGCGGCGGCGTCATCCGTTCGCTCAAACTGAAACAGTACCCGATTTCGCTGGAGCAACCCGACGAGGGGCTCGAACTGG
>QNFD01000057.1 GCA_003645435.1 Gammaproteobacteria bacterium
CATGAGGAAATCGAGACGCCTGCCCACCGCTTCCTTGCGCTTTAATACCTTTTTGACTTCGGTAATATGGGTATCGATACGATCCAGTTCTTCATCGACATCGAGCTTTTGTGCCAGTATTACGAGTTCCTGTTCGAGGCGGCCAGTATCGACACCCTCACTCCACTGCTTCAACTTCTCGTTTAAACTGGTTTCCCACTTTTCCCGCATCGACGCCAGCATCTGTGGCCGATGCTTCCTCAGCTGCTTGACAATATCGCTAATCTGGGTGCAGCGCGAACCGATCATTTTGGCGAGTGCACTACCTTCGGTTTCGCGGGTTTCAACCAACTGCTGCAGGGCTTTTTCAAGGCTTTCGAGTGCTATCGATATCAATGGCGACAATTCATTTTCGGGGCTGGCAATCACTCCAGGCCAACCGAGAATATCTGCTACTGACAGCTTGCTGCCCTCGTGTACGATATTCAAAATGTTTTGCTCAACCTGGCGTAACCTGTGAACGATGTCTTCATTTAACCTGATTTCTCCCAGGCTAGCATCGTTCATTTTGTATCGTAACCCAATATCTATTTTTCCTCTTTTCAAGTATCGGGCCAATAGCTTGCGAATCTCCGGTTCCAGCGATTTGAAATCTTCCGGCAGTTTCAGGCCAGGTTCGAGGTAACGATGATTGACCGAACGAATTTCCCAGGTCAGTGTGCCGGCATCGCAGGTTTCCTGCACGCGGGCGAATGCGGTCATACTTCTAAGCACGTTATTTATCTCTGTCAGTACTGGTGATTAATTACCTGCGGATAATAACGTATTTAGATAACGCATGCATAAAGCTACCGGCTATTATCCGAATCCAGTCGCATCTATTTTGACAGCGGCGCTGACGCCGGCGTCGATGATCAGTATAATCGCGATTCTTTTTTCCGGAGACCGACTGATGAGACCTAGTGGCAGGGCAAATGACGAACTACGCCCGATTAAAATCACGCGAAACTATACCATGCATGCCGAGGGTTCAGTTTTGATCGAATGCGGGGATACCCGCGTCCTGTGTAACGCATCCGTGGAGAATTCGGTTCCAGGATTCCTACGCGGTAAGGGCAAA
Organism: Gammaproteobacteria bacterium; assembly: GCA_003645435.1. The sequence goes on from QNFD01000057.1 coordinate 1,100, forward strand.
GGCTGGGTAACCGCCGAATATGGCATGCTGCCGCGATCTACCGGCAGTCGCATGCGACGCGAGGCGAGCGTCGGAAAACAGGGCGGGCGTACGATGGAAATTCAGCGTCTTATCGGCCGTGCTCTACGTGCGTCGATTGATACCGAGAAACTTGGCGAGAGAACCATCGCCATTGATTGCGATGTAATTCAGGCTGACGGTGGCACGCGCACCGCTTCGATTTCAGGGGCATGGGTTGCCCTTTCAGACGCGATCCAGACCCTGGTAGACCAGGGGTCTCTCAAACAAAACCCGATTCTTTGCCAGGTAGCCGCGGTATCGGCAGGCATTTACGACGGCCGGGCCGTGCTCGACCTGGATTATGTTGAAGACAGTAGCGCCGATACGGATATGAATATTGTGATGAACAATAAGGGTGGTTTTATCGAGGTGCAGGGTACTGCCGAGGCGGCGGCATTTGACGAATCCGAGTTGCACGAGATGCTGGCTTTAGCCAAAAAAGGCATCACCCAGATATTTGAACTACAGAAATGAAAAAACTGGTGGTTGCATCGTCCAACCCCGGCAAGCTGCGAGAATTGTCGCAATTGTTTGACGGACTGGACTACCAGCTATACCCGCAGTCCGAATTCGGGGTTGTAGAGGTCCCTGAAACCGGTACGACCTTCGTCGAGAACGCCATCATCAAGGCTCGCAATGCCGCGCAACATACCGGCTTAGCCGCAATCGCCGATGACTCGGGGATTGAAGTCGATGCCCTCAACGGTGAACCCGGCGTCTACAGCGCACGCTTTGCCGGGGCTGACGCCAGCGACGAAGCGAATAATGCCCTGCTCGTGCAAAAACTTCGGGCGGTTCCTGAACAACAGCGTAGTGCTCGTTATCGTGCCGTTATCGTGTACATGCGAAACGCGGCTGACCCATCGCCTGTCATTTGTGAAGGCAGCTGGGAAGGCAGTATCATTCTCGAACCCCGGGGAGCGGGTGGATTCGGCTACGACCCCTATTTTTACCTGGCTTCTCAGGGTTGTACCAGCGCCGAACTCAGCACTGAACTCAAGAATCAATTGAGCCATCGCGGCCAGGCACTACGAGAACTACTCGAAAAGCTGTCACCTCCATGCAAATAATACAACCACCACTGGGGCTTTATATCCATATGCCCTGGTGCGAAAAAAAATGTCCTTATTGTGACTTCAATTCACACCTCGTAGAAGAATTGCCCGAGGCCGATTACATCAATGCCTTGCTGATTGATCTGGAGCAGGATTTGCCGCTGGTCTGGGGACGTTCGGTTGAGACCATATTTATCGGCGGGGGCACTCCATCGTTATTTTCCGGTGAAGCGATCGATCGACTATTTTCCGGGTTAAGAGCCTTGTTGAATATATCCGCAAATGCAGAGATCACGATCGAGTCCAACCCCGGAAGTGCTGATATAGAACATTTCCGCGCTTACCGCGACTGCGGTGTTAACCGTCTCTCAATTGGTGTGCAAAGCTTCAGCGATGTGCATTTGCAAACCCTTGGTCGCGTACATGATGCCAGGCTCGCGCACCAGGCCTTTGACTCGGCCAGGCAGGCAGGATTTGACAATATTAATCTTGATTTAATGTATGGCTTGCCCGCCCAGACCCTGCAACAGGCGCTAGCCGACCTGGAGCAGGCCATTGCACTCAAACCGGAACATATCTCGCATTACCAGCTCACGATCGAACCCAATACCCAGTTTCATCACCAGCCACCCGCGCAGATGCCCGACGATGATCTGGCCTGGCAGCAGCAAAAAGCCAGTCAGGACCTGTTAACCGACGAGAATTACCAACAATACGAAATTTCAGCTTATTGCCGGGACAAACATCAAAGCCGGCACAATCTAAACTACTGGAAGTTCGGTGACTACATCGGCATAGGCGCAGGAGCGCATGGCAAGATTACCCTGCCCGGCGTTAACCGGATATTGCGTCGCGTACGCAAACGCCAGCCTACCGCTTACCTGCAATCCGGTGGTCGCGATACGATCAGCAGTGAAATCGAATTAAAGCCATCTGATCGAGTATTTGAGTTCATGCTCAATGCCCTGCGATTAACCGATGGTTTTAAATCGTCAGAATTCGCCGAAACTACTGGTTTATCGCTTGGCGAAATACAGCCGGTTCTACAAAAAGCACAAGATTTGGGTCTGCTTGGCCTCGAGCAATGGCAGATTTGTCCCAGCGAGCGTGGTTTTCAGTATCTCAACGACTTACAATTGATGTTCCTGGACCTCGAAATCGGAAAAAATCAAGCTTTTTTTAATACCGCCGATGAAATTATACACAGCTAGAATAAGCCTTGTTAAATTGTCAACTATATTTCGAAATAAAAAACCATGTTTTTTACATTAATCTTTAAGCTATTGATTTAAAAGATTAAAATTAGATTGGTCAAAAATTAACTAATTTAATAAAAACTCAATGTTTATCGGTGTTTCAGCACTTCAATCGCAATTTATACACAGAGTTATCCACAGCTTATGTGGATAACCCTAAAGCCGACAATCCAGTCAATGTTTTACGCAAGACTAATCAGGTTTTACTTTAACAATGTCACCTAACTGATCATTAGAAACCTCTAATTTTGGCGCTTAATGAGGCCCCAGGTACTAATATTAGTCATGCAGCGGCCTTGTTAGACGAGAGCATCGACGGTGATGACGCCGATTAATGTTGCCGTGGCTGAGTATTTAGCCCTCGCGTGACTACAGATGCGGGCTAGAAAACACTTGCACTTTTCGGTATAAAAGGTCAAAATTCGCGCCCTTAAAAACCGTTACCCATCAGGCCAGATCATGAAACAGGACATTCACCCGGAATATAGAGACGTCGTATTTCAGGATATTTCTTCGGACTTTGCGATCCTGACCCGTTCAACCGTGTCTACACGCGAAACAATCAAGTGGGAAGACGGCAATGAATACCCGCTGTTGAAACTGGAAATTTCGAGTGAGTCGCATCCGTTTTACACGGGCAAGCAGCACATTTTGCAAACCGCCAAGCAGGTCGATAAATTTCGCCAGCGTTACGGTAAAAAATAATTCCCCAGTATTTCCCAGGGGTGCTTCGGCACCCTTTTTTTTCGTTGAATATTTATCACTAAATAAAGCGACCACCGATTTTCTGGTCGAATAGTTACCCTGATATCCCTATCTTTATTATAATGCCCCGATGAACTGGCGTTACCTGATTAGCCCTATTTTACTGGCTGTGCTGCTACTCACAGGCTGTGCTACCAATCCTGTTACCGGTGAACAGGATTTTGTAATGGTTAGTGAAGACCAGGAAATCGCCCAGGGCAGGGAATATCATCAAACCATCATCGCCCAATACGGCGTTTACGACAATCCCGAGTTGCAGGCCTACGTCGATAAAATTGGCCAGAATCTTGCCGCCCAAAGCCATCGGGCCCATCTTGATTTTCATTTTACGGTACTGGATACACCCGACATCAATGCATTCGCGTTGCCCGGGGGCTACGTCTATATCACGCGAGGTATTATGGCCTACCTGGATAGCGATGCCGAGTTAGCCGGGGTGCTCGGCCACGAAATTGGCCATGTTACCGCACGGCACTCGGTACGCCAGCAGTCGGGGCAACTGGCTTCGGGCTTACTCAATGTACTTATCGCGGCTACTACCGGCAGCGATACGCTCAGCCAACTGGGAAATCAATTGAGTACGGGGTTAATCCGGGGATACGGCCGCAAACACGAGCTCGAAGCCGATCGCCTGGGCGCGCAGTATTTACATCGAACCGGCTACAATCCGGAAATCATGCTGGAAGTAATTGGCGTTCTCAAAGACCAGGAATTGTACGAAATAGCAAAGGCGAAAGAGGAAAACCGGCCCGCTAATATTTATCATGGTGTCTATTCCACCCACCCGGAAAATGATGATCGCCTACAGACAGTAATATTTGCCGCGAAAGATCTGTCGGTACAGGATTATCGGGATAACAACAAGGCCGGGTATCTTGGTTTGATTGACGGCATGACCTGGGGTCAAAGCCCGGAGCAGGGCGTAATCATCAAGAATCGCTTTATGCACGCGCAGCTAGGCATCGCCTTACAGTTCCCGGCTGACTGGAAAATAGACAACAGGGCCGACGCACTGTTTGCCAGAAATCCAGCCAACAGTGCCCTGCTCCAGGTACGACTGGTTGGCCTGCAGGAAAACGAATCGCTGGGTGCGTTACTCAAGCGCATTACCAAAAACAGTGCGCTATCGGTGGAACAGCAAAATTACGGCAGCACGGCTCGCTCACGCGCGACTGTTTCCGCTAACCAGCAACCAGCCCGCGTGAGTGCGATCAAGCTCGACAAGAACCAGGCCCTGTTTATCGCCGGTACCAGCACGGAAGCTGATTTTAAATTGACCGATCCCCAGTTGCTGGCAATTAATCGCAGCTTTGTGCGGCTCAGCGCCAAACAAATCTCGGATATCAAAACCCCGCAAGTGGAAATTATCACCGCTACTTCAGCCGATAGCTTTGCCTCCATCGCTAAACAGAGCGCTATCGACGACGATGCCGAAGATATCCTGCGACTGCTCAACGGGGCCTTTCCCGATGGCAAGATAACTACCCGTCAAAAGCTGAAAACGATTAGCTTTTCCGATTGAACTGATCCGGGCAGCGCAAAGGGCAAAGTTTTTTTTATAATTCCGCCATTTTATGCCATATTGTAATTATCAGTAACTGGAAGGGCCTTAACGTGTCGCAATACCCAACAATTCGCAAACGCCGCATGCGACGGGATGAATTTTCACGTCGGCTCATGCGTGAAAATAGCCTGTCGGCAGACGATTTTATTTTCCCGGTATTCGTGCTTGAGGGTGAGCAGCAAAGCGAGGCGGTGGAATCGATGCCCGGGGTTAACCGCCTCAGCATCGACCTGCTCGTAGAGGAAGCTGTCAGTGTTCGAAATCTGGGCATTCCGGCGATGGCGCTGTTTCCTGTTACCCCGCTTGAAGCCAAAAGCGATGATGCCTCCGAATCCTGGAACCCCGATGGCCTGGTACAAAGAGCAGTGCGGGCACTCAAACAGGCGGTACCGGAGCTGGGTATAATTACCGACGTCGCACTCGACCCATATACCAGTCATGGGCAGGATGGCTTACTCGATGCATCCGGCTATGTCACTAACGATGAAACCGTGGCCGCTTTAGTGCGGCAGGCCTTGTCACATGCCAGCGCAGGAGCCGATGTAGTGGCGCCATCGGATATGATGGATGGCCGTATTGCCGCGATCCGACGGGAGCTGGAGCAGAATGGTCATGTCAATACACTTATCCTTGCTTACGCTGCCAAGTATGCTTCAAGCTTTTACGGCCCGTTTCGCGACGCGGTGGGATCGGCCGGCAATCTTGGTAGTGGTAATAAGTACTCTTATCAAATGGACCCGGCCAACAGCAACGAAGCCCTGCACGAGGTCGCCCTCGATATCGATGAAGGCGCCGACATGGTGATGATAAAACCCGGCCTGCCCTATCTCGATATAGTCCAACGCGTGAGCCAGGAATTACAATTCCCCACCTTCGTCTACCAGGTCAGTGGAGAATACGCGATGCTCAAGGCAGCCGCGCAAAATGGCTGGATTGATGAAAAATCCTGCGTACTCGAAGCGCTGCTATCGATGAAGCGAGCCGGAGCGGATGGTATTTTAACCTACTACGCCAAATCCGCCGCACAATGGCTGCAGGAATAATCATTGATCGATCGATACGCGGTTGTCGGCAACCCGGTTTCGCATAGCCTGTCGCCAAGAATACATCGTCTATTTGCCCTGCAAACGCGGCAGTCAATCAGCTACGAAGCTATCGAACTGCGGTTAGATGATTTCGCCGCGCAGATTCAGGAACTTCAACTCCAGGGTATGAAGGGTCTCAACGTCACTGTACCCTTCAAGCAACAGGCCTGGGAGATTTGCGACCAGAGAACCCCCCGTGCCGAGACTGCCGGCGCGGTAAATACTTTAATTTTCAGCGACGACGGCAGTATCGTCGGCGACAATACCGATGGCACAGGGCTGATTCGTGACCTCGAGAATAATCACCATATCGCGATCCAGCACTGCAAAATTTTAATCCTGGGCGCCGGTGGTGCAGTTCGCGGGGTACTCGAACCCCTGATCGCTCTCGCACCCGATAGCATCACCATCGCAAATCGGACGCCCGATAAGGCCAGACGACTCGCCGGCGATTTCCAGTCGAGAGCCGATATTAATGCCTGCGGTTATGACGAGTTAGGCATGGAAAAGTATGACCTCATCATCAACGCCACCGCCGCCGGGCTAAATAATCAGGTGCCGCCGGTACCCGCATCAGTGCTTGCCAGCCACTCTATTTGCTACGATATGATGTACAAACTCGATGAACCCACGGCATTTGTGCACTGGGCACAAAACCATGCAGTCGCAGAGGCGATCGATGGGCTTGGCATGCTCGTCGAGCAGGCCGCGGAATCCTTCTTTATCTGGCGCGGGGTAACTGTTAACAGCGCTGCTGTTATAGCCGATTTACGCCATCCTTAGACCCCTCCAACCCAACCCCCGCAAGACCCTGTCGCAACTACTCGAAAGCTGATTCACACCCGCCTGACAAACCCTGCATTTCAGGGATTTTGTGCCATACTCACTGGTGCATTGCTTATAAAATGCTGGTATTACCCATCGCGCCAGTAACCTGGATACTTACCCCGGATACGGGCCTGGATAATAAGAAAGAGTCTCATAGTACCTATGAATCAAGCCCTTAGTGATACTGATGGCGATGACATCACTCTAACTGATGACAATGGCATCGCTCTAACCGATGACGATGGCATCGCTCTAACCGATGTCAGGCTCGAGCAGGTTCGCATTATTTATGCGGCGATACCCTCGTCTCTGTTGGTTATCCTGATCAATAGCACCATCCTCTCTGCGGTACTATGGAACGTTGTCGATCATGGGATTATATCACTGTGGTTTTTAGCCAGCAATTCTCTCTCCCTGATTCGTTATCACCTGTACCGACAATTCAGGCGCCAGGAGCGGCAAAAACATTCTACTAATTCCTGGTATCAGCTGGCCATCATTACCAGCGCCCTCTCCGGTGCTTCCTGGGGCGCCGCCGGAATATTTTTATTCACAGAATCGAGTGTCGTGCACCAGGTTTTCCTCGCCTTTGTCGTCGCAGGAATGTGCGCTGGCGCTATCACCACCTTATCCTCGGTGCGCAGAGCCGCCTGGGCTTTTGTGGCACTTGCCATCCTGCCGGTTACGATTCAGTTTATCCTGCTCGGAACCGCGATTAGTAATGGTATGGCGATCATGTCACTGTTGTTTTTCGTTATGTTGCTATATTCCACCCAAAGACTAAACGCCACGATCATCGAAACCCTCACCATTCGCAAAGATCGCGAATTGAGCGAGAAAACGATTCGCTACCAGGCACTCTATGACGAATTGACCGATTTGCCGAACAGAAGGCACCTACTCGATTCATTAAGACAGGAAATGGCGAATGCTGAACGCCACAATCGTATCGGCGCTGCCTTATTCATTGATCTCGATCGCTTCAAGAGAATCAATGATTCCCTGGGCCATAGTGTCGGCGACGAGTTGCTTTTACAGATTGCTCGGCGAATTCGTACACGCTTACGCAACGAAGACACAGCGGCCCGCCTGGGCGGCGACGAGTTCGTGGTATTACTTCCAGAAGTTGGACCCGACGTTAATCTTGCAAGCGCACAGGCAACCAAGATTGCGAATAAAATTCGCCGACTATTCCATGCCCCATTTGTAATTCAGGGCCACGACATTCACCTTACCATCAGTGTCGGCATCGCGCTGTTTCCATCGAGGGAAGTAGGCCCGGAAGACCTGATTCAATATGCCGATGTTGCCATGTACCAGGCCAAGAACGAGGGTCGTGACTGTGTGCGCCTGTTTTCGAACGAATTGCAGGAGGTGGTTAACAATCGACATGTAATCGAAAAAGGATTACACCAGGCACTCGAACATAATGAATTCGAAATATATTACCAGGCCCAGTTCGACAGCTCACATCGGGTCAAAGGCGCCGAGGTATTACTGCGCTGGAACAGCCCTGACAAGGGTATAGTGCTTCCATCGGAATTCATTGAGATTGCCGAACAAACCGGTTTGATTGTACCCATCGGTGAATGGGTATTGCGCCATGCCTGCGAACAGTTGGCTAAATTAGGCCCGGAATCTGATCTGGTAATCTCGGTAAACGTTTGCCCGCAACAATTTAAAAGCCTGAAGTTCGCCAATAAAATAGAACGCATCCTGCTCGAAACAGGTGCCGATCCCAGCAAACTCAAGTTCGAAATTACCGAGGGCATGGTAATCAATAACGTTAAGCAGATCATTGAAACCATGAACACCATAAAACAAATGGGCCCGCGCTTTTCGATCGATGATTTCGGCACCGGCTATTCATCATTGGCTTACCTGAATAGCCTGCCGGTGAGTGAACTAAAAATCGACCAGTCCTTTGTTCGAGGTATTTCCAGCACATCGGACAATGTCGTCATTGTCGATACCATCATTTTCATGGCACAAAACCTGAAACTCGATATCGTCGCTGTCGGCATCGAAACGATTGCAGAGTTAAATTATTTGAAGCAAAAGAAATGCCTGAATTATCAGGGCAATTATCTGGCGGAACCTCTACCCTTTGAAAAATTTGAAGTACTAGTTAAAAAATTGGCAGGCGAAGACGACGACGCCGATAAGCCCCTCAAACTGCACAGCGGTAACCGGGCGGGCTAGCAGTCAATCGGGCTGCTAACTCCTCATTTTATCTCCACTCGGATCGTAAAGCGGTATATCGATAATCTCCGCAGCATACATTTCACCATTGATTTCGACCTCCAGTGTGGTCCCGGCCTGCGCCAGTTCAGTCGGAACATAAGCCAACGCCATCGATTTACCGACGTGGTGCGCAAAACCGCCGGAGGTGACATAACCAACGCAGTCACCATCCTTTAAAATCGCCTCATCATTACAAACATCAATATCGGTGGTATCAACGGTCATTGCCACCAGGCGTTTGCCGGGCCCGCGTTCGCGCTCCTCGAGCGCTGCCTGTTTACCAATAAAGTCCTTATCCCAGTTGATAAAAGCGTCTAGTCCCGATTCGGCTGCGGTAAAGTCGGGTCGAAAATCCAGCGTCCATGCACCCCAGTTTTTCTCCAGGCGCAAACTCATTAACGCCCTCGCACCATAAAGCTTAAGCCCCAGGTCTTCACCCTGCTCGATGATTGACTCGTAAAGCCTCAATTGATATTCGGGGGCTACATAGATCTCGTATCCGAGCTCGCCAGAGAAGGAAAGCCGGTTGAGTATCGCCGGCACCCCGCCAACAAATGTACGACGTACATCGCGAAACCTGAAAGCCTCCGAGGAAACATCATCGCGGCATATACGCGCCAGTAATTCACGCGACTTCGGTCCCGAAATAGCCATGCCGTGCCATTCACTGGACTGGTTAGAATAATTCACGTCATAGTCAGCCCGATATTTTTCGAACCATCTCCGGTGCATTTCCTGCACAACCCCGGAACACAGTATGAGGAAGTCCTGCTCATCCAGGCAGGCGACGGTCAAGTCCCCGTATAACTTTCCTTTTGGCGTCAACATCGGCGTCAGGGAAATACGGCCAGGTGCGGGAATTCTGCCCGCCATTACATACTCGAGAAAGGCTCGCGCACCCGGCCCCTTAAATCGATGCTTGGCGAAATTCGCAATTTCAATAGCACCCACACTTTCTCGAACCGCCCTGACTTCCGCGCCGACATATTCATGCGCGCGCGAACGTCGGAAGCTAGGTTCCTCGTGTGCGTCTGCCGGGTCATTCGCGAACCAGAGTGCGCTCTCAAGCCCGAAGGCATCACCCCAGACCGCGCCTTTGGCGCTCAACCGATCGTATAGCGAAGTGGTTTTCTGGCGCCGCCCGGCCGGCAGGGTTTCATTTGGAAA
>QNFD01000058.1 GCA_003645435.1 Gammaproteobacteria bacterium
AAACTACGAGGTATCACGTATCTGGTAAGCAATGACCATCTAAAAAGAGTAATTCCCAAAGGCTCGGTTGTAATCGACCTTGTCGGCGGAAGTGAGACCAATAGAAGTGCTGTTGAATCCGTACTTAGTTGTACATTTTTAAATGAACCACATTTTATTAAAGATGAAGTTACAGTTTCGGCATTGTGGGGTTGGCCAATGTTGGGAATGATGAGAGAGAGTGCTATAAAATATTCAAGTCAAATTACGGATGTTCTCATTGGAACAGAAAAATTAATCGAAGGCTTAGATACTTTAACAGCTGGAGTAAAACGAGCACTTGTTTGCGGACCATTCAAATAGGCAATATTTAATAAGCACTTCAAATCGACTTCTGTATACCGTCACGGTTTAAGCTGACGTTATGTTCCGGGCACTCCCACAAGACGCATGAGAAATGTGCAGATTTTCTGTTAGGTTTGAAATAGCTTTCCTTCAAACCTCTGAGATCACCTGGCTCGCGGCCTCTAGCGCACCGTTCCCATGTGAAATAGCCAAAGCTTTCAATGCGCTGTCAATGGTTCCTAATGTCCCCATCACCATAGGGACATTCAAATGCCCCATGTGGCCAATGCGAAATGTGTTATGCCATTCGGGCGAACCTTCGGGTGCCATGCCCAGACCGATACCAAGGGTCAGGCCTGCAATATCTTCGCACCATCTGCGAATTTTAGTGCCATTACCATTGCTGGTTTTTATGCAGGTCACCACCCGTGAACGGCTCGCAGGGTCTCGGACATTCATTGTCAGATCACCCCCATCCGCGCCCCATGCATCAACAGCTGCCCAAATCGCTTTTGCGAAAAGTTCCTGGCGCGCCCATGCCTGTTCCACACCCTCTTCATGCACCAGCATATCCAGAGCTTCGCGCAATCCTAATAAGTGGTGTGTCGGGGCAGTGCCGGCAAAGTTCTGGTAGAACCCGGCCGGGTTCATACGTGGAACCCAGTCCCAGTAGCTTGTCGCCAGATCAGCGGTTTTACGTGCTGCAAGGGCGCGGTCATTGGCAAAGACAAAGGACAGGCCGGGCGGAACCATCAGTCCTTTTTGGCAACCCGCTACCATCAAATCCACCCCCCAGGCATCCATCTCGAACCGTTCGCAACCAAGGCTGGCAATACAATCGACCATGAACAAAGCTGGGTGGCCGCTAGCATCAATGGCTTTGCGCAGGGCTGGAATATCATTTTTCACGGATGAAGCCGTGTCGGTTTGGGTGACGAAAATAGCCTTATAGTCATGCGTTTTATCTGCACGCAAGGCCTCTTCCAATTTGGTGGGATCGGCAGGACTGGACATGCCAAAATCAAGCACTTGCGGTTCAATGCCTGTCGTTTTGCCCCATTCACCCCAGGAGATAGCAAAACAGCCTGTACCCAGCACCAGCACCTTGTCGCCCTTGCTTAGTGTGTTGGTAATGGCTGCTTCCCATGCGCCGTGGCCGTTGGCCACATAAATTGCCAAAGCACCCCTGGTACGCGCGACGGTCTTTAAATCCGGAAAAAGCGTTTCAGTCAGATCAACCAATGCACCTTCATAGATATTCGGCGATGGCTGGTGCATTGCATTTAAAACCCGTTCCGGGATGACAGACGGGCCCGGGATGGACATAAGACGGCGACCGTAATGAAGAGACATTTTTATTCCTAATAGATGTTTTTAAATTTGTAGGCCAAAGCAGAAAAGCCGCCAATCAAACCGTTCGTTAGACACTGTCATATAAGGCGAAAAACAGGGATACAATGGGCTAAGGGTATCGGGCGAAGTATAGGAAGTATAAAGCCCGATCACCATATTACAAGCTGCGCAATATCATCCAATAATCTCTTACTTTACCCTGATATCCACAAAAAATCTCTAATAACAGGGTAGCCTGGAGTTGACAGAATCGCGTCTTGCCTTTTGCCTTCAGATGGTCAGATTCTGAAATAATTCGTCCTGGTTAACGCCCGCTCTGGGGACTCCGGCCGTTGAAGCCCAAATTCTGAACGTCTGCTTCCGAGGGAATCTGGCTCAGGCACACAAAAATCAATCGCATATCCCCCGCCAATATATTTCATTCTTATAGCCTAAGTACTAATTCCCTACTAATAACTACTAATATTAGTAGTTACGTAATGAATAAGCTAGAATAACTACTAATATTTTTAAAATTAGTATTTAAATTCCATGCGCATACCAGTCAAACCCCCTGATTTTAGAGAAACACTCGACGCAGTCATTAAAAAATCTAAGGACAGAATTCATAAGATTGTGGGCGCGGGGATACAAGCCGAACCAAAAGGTAATTACTATCATTGGGACAAATTAAAGCACCTAAAATCACCACCAAATGATCTAACAAATGAAGAATGGTGGCTGGGTATCAAATGGACGAGGCAATCTATTTATCAGACCATTCCTCACAAAGCTATCGATGGCTCTAATTTTGTGTTTGGAGAAACTCATACAGTGCGGCGGCTGCTCCATGAGATTGATATTCACGGAGGCGGGGAGCTTAAGGCAAGCGCACAAGTTGCAAATCCAGGCTCAAGGGATAGCTACCTCATAAATTCGTTAATTGAGGAAGCAATAACATCAAGTCAACTTGAAGGTGCTGCCACTACCAGAAAAGTAGCGAAAGAAATGCTCCGGGAAAAACGAAAACCGCGAGATCGTTCTGAGCGGATGATCGTTAACAACTATCAAGCAATGGAACACTTAAAAGAAATTTCAGACCAGGATTTAACACCAGAATTAATATTGGAACTCCAAGGAATTCTCACGAAAAATACTCTTGATAATACCTCAGCAGAAGGCGCCTGGAGGGACAATGATGAAATTTATGTCGGGGATGTACGAGATGCAACAGTAATTTTCGAACCACCAACATATAAAGAAATTCCGAAAAGAATGGAAAGCCTTTGCGCTTTTGCAAACGCTGTTAGTACCAGCGAATTCTTGCATCCAGTAATTAGAGCTACTCTTCTACATTTTTTACTCGCGTACGATCATCCATTTGAAGATGGTAATGGCAGAACTGCAAGGGCACTGTTTTATTGGTCCATGCTAAGACAGAACTACTGGACTATGGAATTTGTTTCGATATCCAGGATACTGGAAAAATCGCCAGCAAAATACATGAGGTCTTATCTCTACACAGAGACCGACGATAACGATGTGACATACTTCCTATTGCATCAACTGCAAGTAATTCTGCGGGGAATAGAGGAGCTTTTAGAGTACTTGAAAAAGAAAACCGATGAATACAGAGAAATTGAGGACATCTTCAGAAAATCAGCTGAGCTAAGTAGCGCACTAAATCAGCGGCAAGTTTCGGCACTAAATAGAGCACTAAAAAAACCCGAATCAATATTCACAATAGAAAGCCATCGGGGTTCACACCGAGTCACATACCAAACTGCCCGGACCGATCTTCTTAAACTCTCGGACCTTGGTCTACTTGAAAAATCACATAGGGGCAATGCATTTGTGTTTTATCCAGCTCAAAACCTTCGTGAAAAATTAAAACGAATAGGATAGTTGAGGTTTTTAACATTATTCGAATCGGGGTGGGCTAAATAGATACTCCGATCACCAACATCCAACCCAAAGCATAATTTTTCCTTTCCCAGGAATAAGCTTCTATCACTCTTTAGGTCTATTACGAAGTCAACCAATCAAAATTTTTTGCAACTAAATCGAAAAAACAGGCTCTTTAGCCGAATATTCTATCGGTTGTTCCGATTGTGTACTTTTTATTACGCCGATCAGGATTAATTCGCAGGAACAGGATAACGCCAGATCTGCGCTACCTGCCTGCCATAATCTTTCCAGCAAAATGAGTTTTCTGTTCGCAGATTCCGTTTCAGCGCCTCAAGCGCGTCCGGTTGTCCTACCACTGAGATCGGCAAGTACACCAGGCTTTGCAACAGCTGCTGCCGGATATTTGCCGACAAACCGTGATCCGATTCGGCATACTCAATAACATCGCCATGAACCATCGCCAGACTCGTTTGCTTTCCAAGGTTAACTGTTTTTTCTGATGACCTGAAATCGGCAAAGCTATGTTGCCATGCTTTTTCCGCAGGCCAGTAATACGACATCGTCTCACTCAACGGTTTGTAGACAGCCGTGTAAACCGTACCGAACTTTTGCGGGTAGTTGGCAGAACGCAAAGGCGCGGCTAAAAAAGCTTCGCGCAGTTGTTGCTCGTTCACTTTTCCCCTTGCCAGTAACTCATCCAGAAACTGTTTGCGTTCCTGTGTTTTAGTAAACGTTGCTTGTCGCGGCCAGGTTACCTGTGTCTGATGATTGGTAATACAGCGTTCGCGGGTTACGATCACGCCCTGACCAGGAGCTAACATCACGGTCGCAAAGGACCCCTGCCTGTCGAGAAGGGTGACGTTATATGCCATATGTGAAGGTACCCGTTGCAGTACCTTTATAGCCTGCTTGACGTTAACGCAGGTTTGCAGCAGATAGCGCATTATGAAGGGAATACCGAAACCTTTTCCCAACTGCTTGCTGCCACCAAAGGTCAGCGACGCGACAAGCCCTGATCTGTTCATGCCATCATCCAGCCCCCAAAGGCACTCATTGCTACCGATAATGTTTTGCCCCAGCCAATTCGATTGCGTCAGCAGGTTCTCGGACAAATCAGGACTAAGGTCATAGTTGCGCATCAGTAGCGGTTCTTCATCCAGTAACACCGCTTGCGAACAGCTCACCAGGTATGCCGGCGGCTGATACCCCGTCAAAAACTGCGCCGCGACAGGGCAGTCATTACTTGCCTCCAAAAAGCTTTCGTAGAGCGGCAGCATTTCCGGCATGACCGTCGCCAGCTGTCGATGGCCTCGTTTGAGTGCCTCGGGATTAATATCGGCCTTCATATTATGGCGATACCAGGCTTCATAAGCAGGCCAGTAGTCAAAGAAAACAGCTTGCCATTGCGTATCGATCTTCCCGATTCTGCGCGCTCGAAAAGTGGTTGGTAGCATCGGTTCCTCCTATTGGTTGCGTTATGCGATAGATATCAATATGATCCATACTGTGAACACTTATATCGGATTTGTCAACAGTATGGATCATATTGATTTTAAATATCCGTTGCAATTGAGCGTAATATCGACCGATATTCCAGGTCTATTTAGTTTGTGGCGAATCGAGAATAATGCCGCGGTATACCGTACGGAGCGTGAATACCAGAGCGGCGGTTTCGGCAATCCTGACAAACACCCCTATGTCTGGGCGGTTGCCTTGCTGGTCGACGGCCAATGGGCGCGTGTTCACAATACGCGTGATCAAGGGCGGGAATGGAGCAATCTGGACAGGCTGGAAATATGGCTGCGTGAGCAGGGCATCTCGCGCTGGCAAGTGGTTAATGACCTGGAAGAGGTAGGCGTCAAAAGGCTGGGGGAAGCCTTTTACTCGCCACCAAAATGATAGAGCCGATCACTTTTTAATGACTAACGACAGCAAAGGGCACTTTTGAGACATCTACATAAGTTTTCTGAACAGCTGCTTTCGGGGAAAACTCGGTTCGGTCGACGGCAATTCACTCGACATGGACACGAATACCGACAGTCCTAGTGCCACTCATGGGATAACTGTTTGAAAAACAATGGAAATGGTGCCCAGGGGCGGAATCAACCGGTCCGCGCTCGGCACCGACACGAGGATTTTCAGTATTTAGGGCACCTTTACTCAATTACTCTGATAGTTTCTAAGTAACTCTATTCTCGAAGGATTCGCCTTCCTTCACCGCATGTCCAAATCAGCATAACTTCTATATAAATCCCATATTTTCTTGGCATGATTACACTAAAATTACACATGGATTTCCGTATATCAATTTCCCATTGGTGAACTAAATTCTATACCCACTATGGAATTAAGTCATAGTAACAACCGAACCAGCCGGACTATCAGGCAGTCATGATCATTTTAACGCCGGCTACTACCAAAACCAGTCCCAGCACGCGCCGCAATCCCATGGGTGCTAGTCTATTTGCGGCAAGCCCGGTACCGATTACCGCTCCAGTTACCGCAACGCCAATCAAGAGTGGTATATCGGCAGGCCAGCTTCCGCCAGACGAAAGATATCCAGAGAGTCCAGCTATCGAATTAAAAAAAATGAATGCTGCTGCTATAGGTACAGAGCCTTTCATGTCTGTCCAGCGAAACAGTAACAACAATGGGCTCAGGAAGATTCCGCCGCCGACACCGGTTAACCCTGATACAAATCCCAATATCCCGCCAACTGGCATTGTTACCCATAACCTGGGTTGTTCCTGGTTCACCACGTCGTCTGCCTGCCAGAACATACGCCAGACCGCCAGTATCAGGAGAA
The DNA here is from genome assembly GCA_003645435.1 of Gammaproteobacteria bacterium. Next base: position 6,371 of record QNFD01000058.1, read on the forward strand.
GACCGACGATGGCCCTGTAGGCTGATGACTGTATAGTGTATGCGCCGCCCAAAAAAGCCATAGGCACCGAAACAGAAATGATTGGTATAAATAGTCGCCAGTTAAACCGGCAGATGAAGTAATTACGATACAGTACCAATACCGTTACAAAGATATTCATGACTAACGCGGCGGGTTTCATAATTGAAGGTTCAAGCCCAAACAGGGCCATGGCTGCAAGGTAGCCTGATGCCCCGCCGTGACCAACCGATGAGTATAGTATCGCGGCCACGCCGATGGCCATTAGTAGCCAGATGGAATAATCAACGAGCATGGGATCCATTATCAGTTTCCCGTCAAATAATATTTCAGAAAAACCAGCACCCCGTTAGAGGTGCTGCATAGAATGTGAAAATATATTCCGCATATTATTGAGCCTGATAACTGGGCTCAAACCAATTTTAAATCCCGGCGAACGAGCCCGGGAGCCTTCTTAACGAACTGTCAGCTATTTAGATTTTTGGGTTCCCTTACTTTCAAACTCCATATAATTCCTGGTCAATTCAGCCATAGACCGGTAAAAAGGTAGTTCAGCCTGTTCCATCACCGCATCACAGAATTGAGGCAGCCAGCATAATAAATGCTGGTCAAGAAACAGTCTTTGCACTGTTGAACAATACTCTGCACTTTTTCGATCCTGCTGAGTCCACTTTTCAGCCTCCCAGGCTGTCAGCTTTTGCATAAATTCAAGCTCCACACTGACGTGATCAGGAATTCCAGTGAACTCGGGTTGATAGTCAAGACCTGCCGTTTCGATAAAGTTTTTCACTTCGACGGTTTTTCTTCCCCACAGGCTACTGGTGCCACCATCCATTTCGGCAAAGACAGACTCATGGGCCGATACATGACGACCAGGACCAATAAACAGTCGCGTAAACTCCAGTCCCAATGCTTCCGCCGCGGCAGATTCAGAAGTACTGGAAAATATTTCTCCCAGTTCCACACCCATGTCTGAAAAGATCCCCGACAGGCGGGGACCCCTCAGCTCATGGATGAGAGCCTCGGTAGGCTCCTCCCGGAAAACAGTGGACAATAGCCCATAAACATTACTTCTTAACTGGGCGCTATCAGCCGCCTTCTTCCAGTTAATTCCCACTTCAGATCTTTCGGCACCGTTCATTTTACGCTTTCGCAACTCTTACTACTGTATCCATCCATCGTTGCCCTCCACTGATCGGATCCGAACTATTCGGGATAATCGTGTTGGGATGGGTTCCAAACTTATCCCACCACATATTTTTGGCGTCTGGATCCGCGGTCGCTGTTACGGTAGTGGGAGATTTCTTTCCCGATCCGTAGATGCCGGAATGCTGGCGTCCAAAATGATGCGAAATGGCAACGATACCGGGGATAATGCCTTCGGTGACATGGGCTGTAGTGGTTATTTCACCAATATCACTGGACACCTTAATGCTGTCGCCATCTTTAATGCCACGTTCAGCAGCGGTCTTGCTGTTGATCCACGCCGGATTATCATGCTTGATTTCGGACAACCACTTGCAATGGGCGGTACGCGAGTGCGTATGCACGGCAACCTTGTAGGTGGTCAGGTGCAAATCATCCTTGCCCATCTTTTGATGCTCGGGTATCGGCGTGTAAGTCGGAAATGCCGGGAATCCCCTGGACGCGAAGTTGTCGGAATAAAAGTCGAGCAGACCGGACTTGGTGAACGATGTGTTCGGCGGATAAGCCTTGCGCGGAGTACCCTCGATGTCCTGGGCAACATAGGCGCTTTTAGCACCATCGACCCCCAGATAACCTTTGCTTTTGGCCTCGGCTTCACTGACCCCTGCATTCTTGTAATTCCAGTAAACACCGGTCTTTTCGTCGAGAATAATACCGTCGCCGGAAACATCCACTTTGGCCTCGTAGAAACCGAAGTTAGGCTTCGCATTCTTATCGTGCCATACCCCGTGTTTCTTCATGTACTCGAAACCACCGGCTTCCCTGACACCAGGAGTCATATCACAGGACAGGCGCACATACTCTTCCTTGGTTTTATAGGCCAGTTCAATTCCGAGACGCTGCGCCAGACCGTAAAAGATTTCACCCTGATCCCTTGCCTCACCTAGCGGTTTGATCAGGGGTTGGCGGATGTAGTACTCGGCGATTCCGGTTGGCGATACCATATCTTCGGTATCCCAGCGCTCCAGATAGGTGACATCGGGCAGGATGAGATCGGCATATTGCGATGACTCATCGTAGACAATGTTCGAATTCACGTAAAAAGGAATGAGGTTCTCATCTTTCAGAACCGCTTCCGCTTCCTTGTTGTTGCCATTGATAAAGGCCATGTTATTGCAACTCGCCCAGTAGACTTTGGGGCGGCCATTTTGGCCGTCCTTGATCATCGGCAGATTTTGCTGGCTTACCTGATGGGTAGGGAAGGCGGCTTCACCGGGAAAGCCGTTTACGATGTCGAGACCTTTTTGTACCCTGGCTTTGGGTGAATGAGGCGATTTCCAACCGGCACCGACACCCATGACCCGACCGCCTTTCCTATCAAGGTTGTTAGTGATGGCTGACAACAACATGGCCGCACGCTCCTGGTCTGCGCCGTGATAATGCATGACAGTGCCGCGATAGGTAATCAGGCAAGCCGACTTCGCCCCGGCGTATCCGCGCGCGATCATCCTGATCTTGTCCGCAGGAACGCCACTCTCTTTTTCAGCGAATTCAGGTGTAAATTTAGCCACATGCTCTTTAATAGCGGCAATTTTCTCATCGTCCGAGGCATGATAATCCGGCGACACACGCATGTACTTGAGGTGGTCCTTTCGGAACAGCCCTTCGCTCATGATGACGTTAACCATGGACAACATCACCAGGCCATCCATGCCCACCTTGATGGGAACCCATTCGGTAGACTTCGCGGCGGTGTTGGAAAGACGCACATCAAAGGTATAGAGCGGGACGTTTCTATCAACCATCGCGCTAATCAGGCGTTGCGATGTCGGTATGTGGTTGGTGTGGGTCTCGAACTGATTGGAACCAAAATTAACCACAAAATCAGTATTATCGTAGTCCCAGTTATCATACATACCACCCCACAGGCTTTCCTGGCCAACCCATTTAGGCCCCTCGCATACCGAGGTGTGCGTGCCGATCGTATGTGAGCCGAAGGCATCCATAAAGTCGTGCATGATCGAGGACTGGCTGCCCTTGTGCCGACCGTACTGATACATAAACAATTCAGGGGTGTCGGCATCAAGCAGCGGTTTGAGTTTGGATGCCATTAGATCCAGGGCCTCGTCCCATGAGATTCTCTTCCATTTGCCTTCTCCACGCTTGCCGACACGTAACATCGGATACAGGATGCGATCCGGGAAGTAGACATGGTTTATGCCTGCCTGCCCCTTGGCACAGAGTTTTCCAAGGGTACGGATAGAGTCTGGATGCCCCTCAAGCTTTACCAATCGGCCATCTTCGACAAAACCCATCATGGCGTCACGGGTTACGCACTGCCAACAGGCAGAGGGTATAGCCTGCCGTTCTTTCTTCGTGATCGGAGAAAAATCACGGCCACCTTCCTGCATTGTTATCGACCCGGCGAGTGCGTTCTGGCTGACTCCGATCCCTGTCGCCATTACGGTGCCGCTAGCTGCGGCAAGTTTTACAAAATTACGACGATTCATTTTTTTCATGTCAATTCCTCTTTAAAATTACATGCTGTCAGGGTTTAGGTGATTTGATCCACAAAGTGGTCAAGTTTGCCCTTCTTCCGCTGCGTATAGAGGGTCTTCAGTAAATTATCCGGATCTATGTAGAACACATGCGGATTGGTTCCTTCCTCAGCAAGCAGCACGGTATCGTCCGTGGCCAGGTTATGTTCCTTGACAAGCTTCGAGACCTGGCTGCTCGGGTCGTTTAAATCTCCGAATATGCGGGCACGTCCCTGGCAGGTATTGACGCAGGAGGGTTCAACACCATTGTCAACACGATGAACGCACATATCGCATTTATCTGCCGCCTGCTTTGTTGGATCACCTCCTGCTTTAACAAAGGGATCGAACGAACGAACACCATAGGGGCAGGCATCTATACATTTTCCACATCCGATACACAGATCTTTGTCGATCAAGATCAGTCCATCCGGCCGTTTGTAGGTAGCACCACCACGGTAACGTATGGTCTTACCATCGGCGGTTTTAAACTTCATGCGTTTACCCGGGTACTCAGGACAGGCCTTCACACAGGGAGGAACTCCATCTTCTTTATTTCCCTCACAGTGATTACACATCAAGGGCAGAAAGGCCTTTCTGGTGTTCGGGAAAGTCCCCATAGTTTCCTCTTGAATGACTGCCCTGAAGCGGCCAAGAGATACGTTGTTTTCCGATTTGCAGGCCACCGTACAGGCCCTGCAACCTATACATCGCCTCAGGTCCATCACCATCGCCCAGCGAGGTGCTTTTGCCTGTGCCGCTTCAAGGTTTGCTCCTGGTGTTGCCAGTATCGCCGTGCCTACGGCCGCTGTTCCGACTCCACCTAAAAATTTACGCCGACTGATTTCTGGTGTTTTCTGATCACTCATTTTGCTCTCTCCTGCTCATCGTTTTAATACTCCGCAGCTGTTGATTAGTTGGATCGTTCTCGTTAGTCAGTTGTCCTTTGCTTCTTCAAGTAGATCGATGGTGTCTTCGAACTTGCCGAATGC